>JBGQNJ010000012.1:0-10708 GCA_041501065.1 Dehalococcoidia bacterium | reverse complement strand
GCCTTGCTCTCCCTGGGTCTCTGGCTTAGAGCTCGACGCGCTGCGAGGGGGCCGAGCGCGCTTCGGCGCTTGCTGCTCCTGCGTCTTGTCTCGACGTGTCTTCCTGGCCATAGGTCTCCCTGCCGCCGATTAGGATGCGGAAGCCTATCGTAACGCTAAGCGTATTCCAGCACAACACCATCGGAAAGCGACACCGAAGGCGGAATTCCCGCCGGGAAGCGGGGACGGCGCGATGCCGGTCGAGGTGGCTACGGGATGTCCTGTTGTAGCTTGCGGATCCTGCGGCTGAGCACCGGCAACATCTGCACGGCGATGAACGGGTTCGAGCGCAGCTCCGCCAGGAAGTCCCAGCGCGAGAGCACAAGGCACTCCGTGTCCTCCAGCGCTACGACGCTCGCCGAGCGCGGATAGGAATCGAGGAGGGCCATCTCACCAAAGAACTCGCCGGGGCCCAGCGTTGCCATCGCGGTCTGGCTCTGGCCCTCGCCGCCGTGCATGACGTTCACGCGCCCCTTGGTTATGAGATAAAAGGCAACCGCGTCCTCGCCCTGCTTGACGATGCCCTCGCCCTTCTTGTAGGCGCGCGTGATCGTTGCCGAAGCCAGCCGTTTCAGGTCTCTGCGGCTGAGCTCAGAGAAAAGGGAAGCGCTCGCCAGTACGTCTTCCGGATACATCGGCACACTCCTTTGTTTCGACTTGCCTAATTCAATATACAACACGTCCGGCGACGCTTCCAGCCGCGTCGAGAAAGCGGAAGCGAAGGCAAGCCGCGGCTCGACCCTTAAAACGCGGATCGGTGTACTATGGGGGCGAGACGGCGGTAGGGGCGGGAGCCGCTTGACATAACTCTGCAAGGAGCATGGTGCATGAAGCCTCGGGCTATTTCGGACAGGGTGCTCGCCGTGGGCGCGATCGATTGGGACAGGCGCCTCTTCGATTCCCTGATACCGCTGCCGGACGGCACCAGCTACAACGCCTATCTCGTCCAGGGAAGCGAAAGGACGGCTCTCCTCGACACCGTAGACCCGACGAAGAGGGACGAGCTGATGTCGCAACTGGCCGGCATCGAGAGGATCGACTTCGTCATCTCTCACCACGCCGAGCAGGACCACTCGGGCGCCATCGCGGACGTGCTGGCACAGTATCCGCAGGCGAAGGTGGTCGCGTCGGCGAAGGCGAAAGGCATGCTCTTGGACCTCTTGGAGGGGGTACCAGAAGAGCGCGTCATCACCGTGCAGGACGGCGAAGAGCTATCGCTGGGCGATAAGACCCTGCGCTTCGTTTACATGCCCTGGGTGCACTGGCCCGAGACTATGATCACGTACCTCTTGCAGGACCGCATCCTCTTCACCTGCGACCTCTTCGGCTCGCATCTCGCCACCTCCGACCTCTACGCCGACGAAGCGCGTGTCTATGAGCCCGCCAAACGCTATTACGCCGAGATCATGATGCCGTTCCGCCGCGCGATCGCCAGGCATTTGGAGAGGGTGCGCCAGATCGACCCGGCAGTCATCGCGCCCAGCCACGGCCCCGTCTACCGGCGCCCGGCGTTCATCATCGACGCCTACGACGAGTGGGTATCCGCGCCGCCGCGGAACAGGGTAATCGTGCCTTACATAACGATGCACGGCAGTACTGCCCGCATGGTCGAGCATCTCGTGGGGGCGCTGATGGAGCGCGGCGTCGAAGTCGAGCAGTTCAACCTGGCGAGTGCCGATATCGGCAAGCTCGCCGTATCACTGGTCGACGCTGCAACGATCGCCGTCGGCACGCCAACCGTGCTCGGCGGCCCGCATCCGACCGTGCTGGCGGCCGCGCAGTTGGCCGCTGTCCTCAATCCAAAGCTCCGCTTCGCCGTGGTCTTCGGCTCTTACGGCTGGGGCGGCAAGGCGGCCGAACAGATAGCGAGCGCTATCCAGCGTGCCGACGTCGAAGTCCTCTCGCCGGTGCTCTGCAAAGGGCTCCCGCGCGATGCCGACTTCACAGCTCTGGAAAGCCTCGCCCAGACCATAGCGGACAAACACAGCGAGTTGGGCTTCGCCTAGCGAAGGGTGACGCCGGCGGACTACCGCCCGGCGCTCGAGCGAAAGGAGATCAAGGATGGAAAGCCTGCTGACAGCAGACCAGCGCAAGTTGCGCGATGAAGTGCGCGCCTTTGTGAAGGACGTGCCACGACAGTTACTCCTCGACATGGATGCCGGCACGGCGCCTTACCCGCGCCAGTTCCTGGAAGAGGCGGCGCGACGCAACCTCCTTGGGTTGCGCTTCCCAAAGAAGTACGGCGGCCGCGGACTGAAATGGGTCGACGAAATCATCGCTATCGAAGAGATCGGTGTCCTCAGCACCAGTCTGCCTTGCCTCTACAGCCTCGTCAGCATCGTCGGCGAGGCACTCACCGTCTTCGGCACGCCGGAGCAAAACGAGCAGTGGCTGAAACCCGCGCTTGCCGGCAAACTCGCCGTTGCCGAAGCGCTCACCGAGCCCCGCGGCGGCTCCGACTTCTTCGGCGCCGCGACCCGCGCTCGTCGCGAGGGCGACGCCTGGATCCTCAACGGACAGAAACGTTTCATCGTCGGCGCTGAGGGCGCGGACTACTTCTTCGCCTACGCCCGCACGAGCGACACGGCTCCACCGCACGAATCGATAAGCTCCTTCATCGTCGAGCGCAGTCCGAGCGTCGAGGTGCAGCATGTCTACGGTCTCCTGGGCATGCGCGGCGGCGGCACCGGCCGCGTCTACTTCCGCGACGCCCGCGTCCCTGCCGAGAATCTCGTCGGCCCCGAAAACGGCGGCGGGACCGTCTTCAACCAGATGATGATCCCGGAACGTATGACCAGCGCCGCCGGCGCTATCGGCGGCGGACGGGCCGCCATCGAAATAGCCGCTCGCTACGCCGACCAGCGCAAGGCTTTCGGCCAGAAGATCCGTCGCTTCGAGGGCGTCAGCTTCAAGATCGCCGACAGCATCACAAAGCTCGACGCCGCGCACGCCCTGATCTACGCTGCCGCCCACGCCATCGACAGCGGCGACGACCCGGGGCGCGTGCGCCGGCTTGTCTCCGAGGCGAAGAAGTTCTCCACCGAAACCGGCTGGGAAGTGATCAACCACGCCATGCAGGTCATGGGGGGCATCGGCTACACCAACGTGTATCCCATCGAGCGGCTGCTGCGCGACTCGCGACTGCTCATGATCTGGACCGGCAGCAACGAGATCATGAACCTGCTGATCCAGCACGAGTACTATCGTGAGCTGGGGCGTCCCTCTGCGGCTCGCGACGTCGAAGCGGACGCGCCGGGCTGGGAGCTTCCCGACGAGAAGGTCTACGAGTAGCTGCGCGGAAAGAAGGTGTTGGAAGAATGTAGGGCAGGACTTCAGTCCTGCCGCTGCGGACGCCCCTCGCGGCCAGGACTCCCGCTCTACGCGCCGGTGCTGAGTTCCTCACCCGCTAGCTCGACTCCGATGAGCAGCCGGGGACGAACCTGGCGCGACGGTGCGCTGCCTCGTTCACCATGTGGAAAAGCAGCCCGAGACTCGTCAGCGCGATGGCGGCGCTCCCGAGCTCGATCCCCACTCCCTCGATCAGCGTCGGTCCCGTCTGGCTGCTGAAGATGTCCCAGAAGGCGTGGAACAGTACCGCCGCTGTGAACGCCGCCGCCACCGGCAGGTTGACGATGCGTCGGCCCGCCTTCTCGCGCTCGCGCCACAGCACCGCGCACACCAGCCCTGTCCAGGCGCCGTGCCCCGCCGGCGACAACAGCCCCCTCACGATGAGCGTCGTCTCAACCGCGCCTATGCCCCCCGACGACTGCGCCGCTGCAAAGCCGTAGCCTATCGTCTCCAGCGCCGCGAAGCCCAAGCCGGCCGCAACGCCGAATATCACGCCGTCCGCCTGCGAGCAATATCGCCCGTGGAGGTAGACGCCGAGCGGGAAAATCAGCTTCGCGCTCTCCTCGATTATGCCGACGCCGAACATCTGCGCCGCGCCCATGCTGCGCAACGTCGCGAACTCCAGTGTCGCCGCCACGGTCACACCGAGAGCGCCACCCCAGACAAAACACAGTCCGACCACCGCGGACGGCATGTCGCGGCCGGGCTCCCGCTCATACACGTACGAGACGAACGCCACCGGCACGACGAACGCGCCGACGATGATGACGAGCGGTATGTACGCCCGGTTGTCGGTCCTTTCTACCAGGAAGCTCAGTATGAAGAAGGCGATTGTCCCGCCGACGAGCACGCGAACGGAGTCACGCTTGAAGAACGGAGTAGTGCTGTTAGTCGCCGTCATTGAGTTCGCCGTCTTCTCCGACGCGCTGCCATCGCGGTCGCTCCCTGATCGGTATCGTACATCCTCATGCTATAATCCGGCCATCACACTAGACTGCCAGGCGACTATGGAACTGCTCGATATCTCGGTGCCGCTGCGACCCGGTATGGTCGTGTATCCGGGCGACACGCTGTTCCACGCGGAGCGGTCGCTCGCGATAGCCCGCGGCGACGCCTACAATCTCACCCGTCTCCAGCTCAGCGCCCACGCCGGCACCCACGTCGACGCGCCACTGCACTTCATCGACGGCGGCGCCGGCGTCACGGACCTGCCGCTCACGGCGCTCATCGGTCCGGCGCACGTCGTCGACGCCACGGGCATATCCGCAGACATCGACGCGGCGACTCTGGCGCGGCTGGACGTCCCTGCAGGTGCGACCCGCCTCCTCTTCAAAACGCCGAACTCCCGCCTCTGGGACCGCAACGAGTTCAGTGAAGACTTCTTCGGCGTTACCGCCGATGCCGCGAAGGTCCTCGTGTCCCGCGGCGTTGAGCTCGTCGGCATCGACTACCTGTCGCTGGCGCCGGCGTCCGATCCCGCGCCCGCGCACGTCGTTCTCCTGGAAGCGGGCGTCGTCATCCTCGAAGGCGTCGACCTCCGCGCCGTCGAACCAGGGCCGTACCAGCTCATCTGCCTGCCCCTGCCCATAGAGGGCTGCGACGGCGCGCCCGCTCGGGCCGTGCTGCTGCGCGACTAGGTCGCCCTCCGACCGCTAGGCGGCGTTCTCGTCATTCTGCATAATGCCGAACTGATTGCCTTCCGTGTCCATACAGTAGGCAAACCAGCCGACGCCGGGGATTGGCATCTTGGGCGTGGTAACGCTGCCGCCGTTTTCCGCAACCTTCTTCATGTATTCGTCGATGGCCGGCACGTCGACCGTGCAGACGAAAGCCGTCGGCGACGGCCCATTACGCTCCGCCTCCCGTCGCATGAACGCGCCGTTGATCCCGGGCTCCCCGTCCGGCCCGGTAGTGATCAGCCAGTAGTCGGTAGGCCCATCGTACTTGTTGATCTCCCAGCCGAACACGCCCTTGTAGAAGCTGACCGCTCGTTCAGGGTCGTCGACCGGAATCTCGAAGTGTACTACGCGGGGCATCCTGCACCTCCCTCTCTAACGCGGGCAGAGCCTCGTGCCACCAAGGCGATTCCCCACCGGCCCGGACGGCGCGAAGCTCTGCCCATTGCTCTCGTCTAGCCCGCCATGACTATGTCACCACTAGGGGACGCATCATGTCGTGTTCCTCGTGCTCCAGTATGTGGCAGTGCCACACGAATTCGTTACCACCCGTCCGCGGGCTCGAGGGGACGCTGAAAGGCACCTTCGCCAGGTCGAACTTCATGATCACCGTCGTCACCTCGCCGGGGTGCATCTTCACCGTCTCCTTCCACCCGATCTCCGTCGGCTCAGGCCCGCGGGCCGAGCCGGTATACGTCGGCGTGCCGTTGTAGCTCTCGACGTCGAACGGCTGCCGCGACAGGACCTGGCAGTTCACCAGGTGGAAGTGGATCGGGTGCGTGTCGCCCGTTAGGTTGGCGATCTGCCAGACCTCCACCGCTCCCGCGCGCGGCGTTTCGGTTGTCGGGTCCGAATACTTTCGCCCGTACATGCCGGGCATTGACTGCTCGTTCGTCCCCAGCATCTGAATCAGCCGTCCGTACTCGTCGAAGTCCTCGTTCAGCGTCAACTGCCGGACCTTCACTCCAGGCCGGCGCATTGCCGCCACGCCCATTGCGGAGACCGCGCCCGACGCCGACGCCAGCAGCGGGTCGATCCCCTGACCCATCCCGGCCTGTCCACCCATCTGGGGCAGCATGAACGGGGGCTCCCTGCTGGTCGCCGGGACCACCTTGAAGCGCATGATCTGCCGTGTGTTCGGACCATAGCCCGGCACCGGCTGCGTGGGGTTGTCCGGCGCACCCGGGAAGTAGTCGGTTGTCGAGTCGCCCATTGGGAAGGGCGCCGGCGCATCGTTGTACAGAATGATCTTCTTGCCGGCGAACCCCCTGAAGTCGACGATCAGGTCCCACCGTTCCGCCGGGGCAGTAATGAGGCTGCCCTTGAGCGTCGTCGGATTGAACGCGACGTTTGACTTGACGACGGTCGGCGCCCAGAGGAAGCCGCCCTCCGTGCCGATGACGAAGAAGTCTGGGCCCTTCGAGTTGGTCGGCGCCAGGCTGCTGTTCAGGGAGATGCCGTCGGCGCTGCCGTCGTCCACGTAGAGCTGAAGGTTCAGGAAGCGCGCCTGGCAGGCGTTGAGGACGCGGAAGCGATATCTCCTCGCCTCCACTGTCGCCTCGGGATAGGCCAGGCCGTTGGCAAGCATCGTGTCGCCAAACATCTCCGGCACCACCGATGGGTCGGGAATCGTCAGTGGGGACGGCCCCACATCCGCATCGTAGATGTGCGGATACCACAGGCTGCCTGGGGTCGTCGGCCCCGGCCACGTCGGGTCCTCGTCTAGGATATCCTCTCCAACGAAGACCTTGTCCTGGATCACGATCGGCAACTCGTACTTGCCGCCGTTCTCGATGAACTCCGGCAGCCCGAAGTTCCTCAAGAGCCCCTCGAACTTGTCGCGGATGATGTACGCGCTTGCAATTCCGGAGTAGGCGTTCGTCCGCGTGAAGCCCCACACGTGATCGTGGTACCAGAGCATGCGGGCGCTCTGGTTGTTGGGGTAGTAGAGCTCAGCCTGGCCGTCCGCGATACCCGGGTTCAGTATCTGGTAGAAGCTCTTGGGAATGCTCTGGCCGTATTCTCCGCTTGGACCGAACCAGGAGTGTGGGCCCCCATCGCTGATCCACGGGACTAGGCCTCCATGGTTGTGCACACAAGCGCGGTTCGGGTCCAGGTCCCCGCCCATGATCGTCGTGTCGAATGGTAGGGGATACGGCCCGCTGAGCCTGTTGGTGAAAGTGATCTGGACGGGCTTCCCCTTCTGGGCCACTATGATGCCGCCCAGGTGTTTCTGTAGCTGGGTGCCTCCGCCGAGGGGATTCACGGGATTGTAACCCCGCAGCGTCGTTGGTCCCAGCGATGGGTGGAGCGTGTCGGTGTACTGCTTGATGTCCAACGAGTAGTGCGTGACACCCGTGACAGGCGCTGGGCCAGCGTCGGGCGCCGCCACAGGGATGCCGCCGGGCCCGACCCCCCGCAGCGGCTGGATGAATTTCTGCACTACGCCGCCGGGGCTCTGGTACGCAAGCGCCGCACGCGGCCTCGACAGCAGGACCCCCCTACGGAATCCGGGAGGCGAGAGGACGTTGAGTCCGCTTGCCCCCGCCGCTAGCACTGCCGCTCCTGCCGCGAATCCCTTCAGCAAGTCCCGCCTGCTCAGGCTTCGCCGTTCCTTCCTTCCGTAAGTCACCTTGGCCTCCTTTATTTGGCCCTAAACGATACCCCGCCATCGCGTCCCGGCACATGAGCCACGCGTCCTATGCGCGACCCTTACGCCAGACCGCAATGAATATGAATACACCGGGAGAGGCGTCGCACGTTAAACGTTGCGTCTCCCCGGGGAAACCACTTAGCCGCTCAAGGGCCTGCCGTCTACTCGTCCCGGATGACCTTGCGTGCCATCTGCTCCATTTCGGGGGTGATGTCCATCTTGTGCACTTCCTTGACGTGCTGAGCCGCCTGCTTCAGCAGATCTTGCTCCGTCTCCGCACGACCTACCCAATCGCACTGCGTTCCGGTGTCTTTGCATGCCAGCGTCTTCATCAGAGTCTCTCCTTCCCTTCGCGTTCGGGGCGTCCTACTCAGGTACGCCATCTATCAAAGATAGGCCAAGCGCGTGCTGCGGCCGTGAACGACGGAACAGAAACGTGAAAAGAGCGTGAAGGTTGCAGGCGGTGAAGAAGTCGGCCAGAAACAGCCTCAAGGCGCAAGAAGCGGGTGGCAGGGAATCGCCGGCGGTGCAACAATGACGGCATGAACGATTACGACCGCATCGGCGCTGTAATTCGCTATCTTGACGAGCATCACCGCGAGCAGCCGGACCTCGCCCGCCTCGCGGAAGTCGCCGGCCTGACGCAGTACCACTTCCATCGACTTTTCAGGGCCTGGGCGGGCATAACGCCGAAGGACTTCCTGCAGTGCCTCACCCTCGAGCACGTGAAATCGCTCCTGCGGAATGGCGACAGCGTGCTCGACGCTTCAATCGATGCTGGTCTTTCGGGGCCCGGCAGGCTGCACGACCTGTGCGTCAGCCTGGAGGCGGCCTCCCCCGGAGAGATGAAAGCGCGAGGAGCAGGACTTCGCATCACCTACGGGTTCGCCGCGTCACCCTTCGGGGAGTGCCTCATCGCTGAGACGGCGCGCGGCATCTGCCATCTCGCGTTCGTCGACGGCGAAACGGAACACGGCCTCGCGCGCCTTAGGGCACAGTGGCCTGGAGCATCGCTTTCCCGCGACGACTGCGCCGCCCACGAAATCACGTCGAACGTTTTCGTGCGCCCGGAGGTCGAGAGGGCTCCGCTGCGCGCCTACGTGAGGGGAACAGCCTTCCAGGTGCGCGTCTGGCGGGCGTTGCTGGAAGTGCAGCCGGGGTCCGTGGTCACGTACATGCAGCTAGCTTCGACCGTGTGCGGCCCAAAGGCGGCCCGCGCCGTCGGAGCGGCCCTCGGGCGCAATCCGCTGGCCTACCTCATCCCGTGCCATCGTGTGATACGGGAGACGGGCGTCGTGGGCGGCTATCGCTGGGGAGAGACGCGGAAGCGGGCGATGATTGCCTGGGAGTCGACGCAGCGCCTGCCCGCGTAGGATACTAGCCGGCCTTCTTCCTGGCTCCGACACCGAGTTTATTCGGGCAGATGTCTCGACAAGCGTCAACAGGGTACGATCTCTCGGCGTTTTCGTGGAATATGACGAGAAGGGCGCTGCTATCCGCCGGGCCGTGCTGCGCAACGGCACTCTGTAGCCAGAGCGAGGTCGGCCAACAGAAATCCGGCCTCTCGTCGATACTCACTGGGAGAGAGACAAATGCGGTTCTTTAGTGAGACCCTTATCCGGTTGCACTGCTGGGCAAGGGAAGAGACGGCCCAGACCATGATGGAGTACGCCCTGATCCTGGGCGTGCTTTCGGTCGCCGCCGTCGCGATCTTAATCCTCATGGGCGACCAGATCGGAGTGGCCATCACGCGCGTCACCAGCATCTTTGACGCTGCTTAGTTCACCTCGCTCCGTCATTTCCTCCGCCGGCCCGGACCCCGCCAGAAGACCCCCGTCGTGTTCGTGACCGTCGCCATGCCGCCACCAGCAAAAATGCCTGTTCCGGCCGTGGACGTGGCAGCCGAACCCTTCGCTGGGATCCGCTACCGGCATCTCCGCGCGTAGCCGCTCGGCCAACGGGCGCTCCTCCTCCAGCAGCAAGCGGCGTGCATATTGGCCTCGCGTGGGCTGGCGGTCAAATAGGCGGTCAAACTCCATCGTGTGTGACTAGCGATAGAGGCGGGAATTGACGCGCCCGCCGGACGGCTCTAAGATCGCCTCATGCGAAGCTAGTGCAATTAGGCGCACAAAACGAGGGCGACCGTGAACGACGAAGAATGGTTGCGCACATACCTACGTCGCTTGACTGTGGACCCATTCGTGGGGCCAAACCCTAAAAACCCTCGTCTTGTTGAAATGGTCCTTGCGCGTGTGGCGACGCGCGATTGGGGCGGAGCCCTCAGTCTGGCATCCTCATTCTGGCGCTTCGACCTGTTCGTGCATCTCGCTCCACGCATGACGCGTGACGAGCGCCGCGAGCAACTTACACAGATATGGCCAAGCTGTGACATCTGCAGCTGGCGCTGGAAGATAGTCGCCCTGGCATACTTGCGGGAAGTCGGTTACATCGGCGACCTTCCCCAACCAGATACCGAACTGCTTGTCTATAGAGGCGTCTCCAAGAGCCGGCATCGGCTGGGCTTGTCCTGGTCGACGAACATCGAGACGGCGCGCCACTTTATAAGGCCGCTTGGGCGCGGACGCCACAGGAGCGTCTTTGTCTATAGTGCTGTTGCCCCTCCGGATGCCTTCTTAGGGGGATTCGGGGTCAGAGACGAGACCGAATATGTTGTCGACCCGTCTCTGCTAACCGACGTGAAGCGAGTCGAAGTTGTCCCCTCAGATATCTAGAAACCCGCCTCTAGGACAGCGGCGGGGCGCAATACTGGGCACACCCGGCAAGCTCATTCCCCCGACTTAGAAACCGCTGTTTTCGGGGCTAGAATCGCCTCTAGGGTATCAGCGGCCAGCCCTACCGCCCAGGGCGCCTAGATTTTGACGTGGCGAGCTCTAGTAGCGGGAATCGCCGGATTGCGCCACTTGGGAGGGCTCGGTAGTAGCAGGGGCCTTCCGGCGCGGAGACACCGCGTACCGGGGCTTGGAAATGCCGG
>JBGQNJ010000011.1:0-10976 GCA_041501065.1 Dehalococcoidia bacterium | reverse complement strand
TCCAGCGTCTTCAGCAACGCATTCGACGACTCCGCGTTCAGGGCGTCGGCGGGGTCGATGATGGCGACACGATAACGGCCTTCAAAGGGCGCGCGGCTGGCGATGCGCTTCAGGCGTCGCACCTGGCAGATGCGTATCTCCTTCGAGCCGTCTGTCGAGTGGTCACGGTGCTCGGCGCCGGACTCTTCGCAGAGACCACCAACGCTTATCACTTCGACGTCAGGGTGCTTTGCCTCCTCGATGAGGTGGCACTGCTTGCAGCGATGGCATGGAGGGTCTTCGCCGCAACAGTTGAGCGCCTGCGCGAACTCGATTGCGGCGGTCGCCTTGCCGACCTGCGGCGGCCCGGCGAAGAGGTAGGCGTGAGAGGTGCGTCCTTCGGACAGAGCACGGCTGAGCACCGCGACCGCCCGCTCCTGCCCTATCGTCTGCCACACAGTGTCAGGCCTCGCAGCGAAGGAGGTCGTCGTAGGTCTCGCGACGGCGCACGAGGCGCGGTCGGCCGTCGCTGACGAAGACCACGGCCGGCCGGAGGGAGGCGTTGTAGTTGCTGGCCAGCGGCAGGCAGTAAGCGCCGGAGACGGGTATTGCCAGGACGTCCTCCGCCCACAGCTTCGGCAGCTCGGCGTCACGGACGAGTACGTCGCCGGACTCGCAGTACTTGCCTGCAATAGTGACGCGCTCCCGCGGGCCCTGCTCGTCGAGGCGGTTGGCGACGAGCGCTTCGTATTCGGCGCCGTAGAGGGCGGGCCGGACGTTATCGGCCATGCCGCCGTCGACGGCGACGTAGGTGCGCACGCCCGGTATCTCCTTGCGCGCGCCCACACTGTAAAGCGCGACGCCGGCACGGGCGACCAGCGACCGCCCGGGCTCGACGATGAGGCGCGGCGGCGGCAGGTCGTGCGCTCCGCAGCCCTCCTTCAGCGCGAGAACCACTGCTTCGGCGTAGTCCTCCCGCGAGGGGGCGGGAACGCCACGCAGGTACTGCACGGCGAAGCCGCCGCCCAGGCTGAGCTGCGAGACCGCGTGGCGTCGCTTCAGGTGCGCGGCGAACTCGATCAGCGTCTTACAGGCCTGCTGGAACGGCTCGACTTCGAAGATCTGGGAGCCGATGTGCGCGTGCAGCCCCACGAGCTCCAGCGCCGGCGATGACGCCAGGCTCTGGACGGCCTCCTCCGCCTGTCCGGTCGCTATCGGCACGCCGAACTTGGAGTCGAGGGCGCCGGTGGTGATGTGTCGGTGGGTGTGCGGGTCGACGTTCGGCGAGACGCGCAGCAGCACGGGCTGGCGCTTCCCCATGGCGGCGGCGGTCTCGTTGAGGAGGACCGCCTCGCGGAAGTTGTCGACGACGACGTGGCCGACACCGGCAACCAGCGCCTCGCGCAGCTCCTGCGGCGACTTGTTGTTGCCGTGAACGTAGACACGCTCCATGGGGAACGACGCCGCGCGGGCAATAGCCAGCTCGCCGCCGGAGGCGACGTCGAGGCCCAGTCCCTCCTCCGCGAACAGCGCGGCGATGGCGCGGCCGAGGTAGGCCTTCGCGGCGTAAACGACCGTCGTTTCCGGATAGGACGATCGGAAGGCGGCCAGCCATTCGCGGGCGCCCTGCCGCAGCTCGAGCTCGTCGAAGATGTAGAGGGGCGTGCCGAACTCGCGCGCCAAGTCGACGGCGTCACAGCCGCCGAGGGTGAGGTGGCCCTGTGCCGTCGCGCCGGCCGTGCGCGGCAGGATGGGAACGAAGCTGGGATCGAGAGCCATCGATGCATCCCGAGGAACGATTTCTGTCCTGATTATACGGTTCGAAAAGGGGAGGGTCTAGACGAGGGACCGGCGCGGCGATATCCGAAGACGACAAACGCAGGGGAAGACTTCAGACTTCAGTCCTCCCGTCAAGGGAACACGGCTGTGCGCCCCTACATTCAGATCGATCCCGGCAGGCCCCAGACAAAACCGTCGTCCTCTTGACGCAGCATGGCCCTGCCCTCGTCCTGCAGCTTGTACAGATGCGACAGCACCTGCCCGATCGCCGCCCGCTCCAGGCGAGGGTCGAGCTCCGGGTAGATCGCCCGCACCATCTCCGCCGGCGTCCGCTTCCCCTCTCGAAGCAGCGCCAGCACCTGCTCCTCTCGCTCGTGTCGATGGTCGATGATCTCCTGTATCTTGCGCTCCGGCTGGTGCACCAGCGGTCCGTGACCGGGACAGATGAGCGCGGCGTCCAGCGCCTTCATCCTCTCCAGCGACTCGACGTATCGCGCCATGTCGCCGTCCGGCGGCGGCGGTATCGCCGTCGTGCCCAGGCCGAGGACGTTGTCGCCGCTGAAGAGTACCCGCTCCTCCTCCAGGAAGACGCAAACGTGCCCGGCGCTATGCCCGGGCGTGTGCAAGACACGCAGCGTCCGATGCCCCACCCGCACGACGTCGCCATCGGTGAGCGGCTGGTCAACGGTGATCTCCGCCACCTCTTGCCGTACGTACTGCTCTAGCGGCCCGCCGTCGCGGGGAGGGCGCGCCAGCGTCTCTCGCAGCAGGCGCTCCTCCTCGGGGTGCATGGCGATGCGGGCGCCGGTCGCCTCGCGTAGGCGATTGGCCCCGCCGGCGTGATCGAAGTGATGGTGCGTGATGATTATCATCTCGACGCGCGGGCCACCGATCGCCTTCAGGTAGTCGAGGCGGCTATCGATGGAGTCGTCGTTCGGGAAGCCGGCGTCGATGAGGACCGCCTGTCCGGAATCGATGACCGCGAAGACGTTGGGTGAATAGGCGCCCGTATACGGCTTGACGTTGACGCGGAGGACGTGAACGCTTTCCGTCGCCTGCACCGCTTCTCCTCTCGCGACCGGCTGAGATCGACGAGGTCATTGTACCCGGCGGCGGCTCTTCGCACGAAGGGAAGCGGTCACGAAGCATCGCGGTCGCGATAACGGGACGATCTTCATAAATAGAACGGCGTGCGGCGTCAGGCTGCGCTTGCGGCGCCTTCGAAGCAGACGCTGTTCCCGCCGACAGACTTGGCGCGATAGAGGGCGGCGTCGGCGCTGGCGACGAGGTCAGGAGCCTGTTGCGCCGCGGCCGAATCGGCTTCGGCGACACCGAGGCTCACCTTCAGGCTCAGTTTGCCGCCCTTTGGGAGACGGAATGGCTGTTTCTCGACCTTGGTACGGAACCGCTCGCCGAACCTGAGGGCTGCTTGCAGGTCGGCCTCCGGCAGCACGAACAGGAACTCGTCGCCGCCGTAGCGTCCAACGACGTCGCCCTTGCGACAGCTCCGGCGCGCAAGCCGAGCGAGCTGCATCAGGATTTCGTCGCCGGCGTCATGGCCGTACTCGTCGTTCACCGATTTCAGCTTGTCCACGTCCAGCAGGCCGACGCTCAGCGACCGGCCGTGACGGAGGGCGCGGGCATGCTCGGCATCGACGACCTCTTCGACGTAGCGCCGGTTCGGTATGCCGGTGAGGGCATCGGTGCGGGCCAGGCGGTGCTCGATCTCCGTGTTCGCCTGAAGTTGCTTTGCGTACTTTTCGAGTTGCTCCCTTGATTCGGCGAGCGCCTTATACATCCGCATCGCCTCTAGGCCAACCGCCAACTGGGCGGCTATCCCTTTCAGCGCCTCCACCTCTTCCGGCGGGAAGGTGTGTGGCTTCCAGCTTGCGAAGGATATTGAGCCAAGCGCCTTGTCCCGAAAGATGATTGGGACCCGGATCGCTGATACCAGCATTATCCACTTGAAGAAGTGACGCGCTTCCTCAGAGCACCGCGTGTCGTTCTGAATGTCGGGCATCAGCATGGGCTGACGGGTGCGAGCCGACTCCCCGGCCGTCGCGTCGAGGTCGAGTCCAGAAGGGTCCGTCCAAGTGTGCCCAAGGGACGTGTCCTGCCAGCGGTGGCCGTTCAAGGCGCGACTGGTGATCTTTTGGGAAGCCTCGTCCCAGAGGTCAATTGTGACGAGCTCGTAGCCCGTAGTATTGGACATGGCAGTGGCCAAGTTCTCAAGCACTGATTGAGTGTCCTCGTCCTTCGTCAAGACCTCGGCGGCATTTGCCAGTGCGGACTTCTGGCCGCGCTGGCGGTCCGCCCGGGCGGCGTTGAGCACGCGCTCGAGGAAGATCACAAGCGAGGGCCGCGCCGCGTCCATGAATTTCAGCAGGGCCGGCTTGATCCCGACCTTCCAGGGACCCCGCACAATGACCATCTCCGAGGGGCTCTCACTCGTAGGGATTCGTGTCGCGATGAATTCCCTTCCCTTCGCACCTCTGGCGAGCACGAAGTCCCCCACTCGTTTCCCGCGGATGTTGAAGGCTACGGGCGCATTTCGCTGCTGCGCCGCCTGTTGTATCAGCCAGAGGCCGGTCTTGCCGGTGCCGATATCGTCGCCGCAGCGGGAGTCGCCGCAGGTGACCCAGTCCCTGTCCTCGGCGTAGACGAAGCAGACCTGATCGGCGGCGGTCGCATCTCTGAGCGTGTCAGCGATGCGAGTGAGCCACGGCCTGTTTGCCGGGCCGTTCGCGGCCAGCGCAGCCAGCCGTTGCAGCGTTTCGAATCCCGGCGTTAGGGTAAATCCCTCGGTGTCTTCGTTCTTTCCTCTTATCATCCTGTCTGTACATTCGGCTAGAGCGACGCGGCCCTACAGAGGTGCGCAACCGGCGCCCGCAAACCGGACCCGTTATCGCCTCTCCTCGGAGCCGAAGCATCGAGCACTAGGCAGCTCTCCTCCTGCTCGCCCGGGCAGAGGCCGTCCTGTTGCGTCCCTTCGCCTTCGCCTCGTATAGAGCTTCATCGGCCTGCTTGATGAGCGCCGACGGCTTCTCCGGGATTTCCGGGTCAAGCCCGGCCACCCCCGCGCTCACGGTCATCCTCGTGCTCGCTTCAGGGGACAGGGAGAAGACGTGGTTGGCGACGTTGGCGCGAAAGCGGTTGGCGAACTTGAGCGCCGCCCTCAAGTCGGCCTTCGGCAGGACGAACAGGAACTCGTCGCCGCCGTAACGTCCCACGACGTCGCCGCGACGGCAGCTCCGGCGAGCTAGGTCACCGAGCTGGACCAGTGCTTCGTCGCCCGCCTTGTGACCGTACGTATCGTTGACCTCCTTGAAGAAGTCTACATCAACAAGCGCGACGGACAGCGGCGTCTTGTGCCGTGCCGCCCGCGGACATTCTCCTCTGACGATTTCGTCGACATAGCGACGGTTGGGAACGCCGGTGAGGGGGTCGGTGCGCGCCAGGCGGTGCTGCACCTCCATGCTCGCCTGCAGTTCTTCCGCGTAGCGCTTCAACTGTCTCTCCGACTCGGCGAGCGACTTGTACATCTCAACCGCTTCCAGGGCGACCGCTAGCTGGGCGGCGAAGCTACTAAGAACATCCACCTCTCGCGGAGGGAAACCGCGAGGGCGCTGGCTGGCCACCCTCAGCACGCCGAGGAACTGGTCATGGAAGGTAATCGGAAACTGGCCGGCGGAGAAGATGTGGGCGCGCCTGAAGAACTCGTGTCCGTATTCGGGAATCCTCTCGTCGCTTTGCAGGTCGGCGAATAGTAGCGGCTCGCGCTGTGCAATCGCAGTTCGAAGGACAGCCTCAGGGTAGATGCTGCCCTCGGCCTGTTGCTTCCATCTTTCGCCGAGAGAGGTCTCCACCTGAGGCGCGCGATTGATGACGCTGACGGTAAACATCTCTGACTCGCTGTCATAGATGTCTATTGTCACGAGATCATAGCCGCTGGTGCGGGAGATGGCGGTGGCCAGGTCTTCGAGAACAGGCTTGATGTGCTCCGCCTGGATCAGCAGCTCCGCCGCATTTGCCAGCGCCATCATCTGCTCTCTCTGTCTGTTGGCGCGCGCCACGCCGAGCACGTGGTCGAGGACCACGGTTACGGCGGGTGCCGCGGCTTCGACGAAGGCAAAAAGGTTGGAACTGGGTACCGCCGCGGACGAATGCCCTGTCCTGATGATCAGCATTTCTCCGCTGCCTTCACTACTGGCGACGGAGAAGCCCAGATAGGCAGGCGCCTCGGCATCGCGAGCGGGCGCGATGTCGCAGACGCGCCCCTCTTCGATGTTGAACGCCACGGGCCCGCCGGCGATCTCTATCTGATGTCCGACAAGCCACAGCCCCATCTGATTCGTATCGAGCTTCTCCTCCGACTGTGAGTCGGAGCAGATCAGGGGGTCGACGTCCTCCGCGTAGACAAGGAACACCTGTTCGGCACCGAGGGCATCGCGGATCAGGTCCACGACACGAACGAGACTCTCTCTGCCGGCCGGGCTGTCAATCGCGACGGCAGCCAGCTTCTGAAGCAATGAGACCCTATCCGGCACGGTATAACCTCGCAGGGGATTGCTACGCAATCCCCTTACTGTTAGTCTCGGCAAGCGTTCAGCCCTTCAGCAGACGCTGACGAGGCCAATCAGGAAGCTTGAACAGGCAGGGGCATGTCCCTAGAATGACCCCATGATGAGCAACGAGGACTACTCCCGGACTACCCTGGGCAACGGGCTGCGCGTCCTCACGGCGCCGATGCCGTCGACGCGTTCCGTCAGCGTGAGCGTGTACGTGGGGGCCGGAGCCCGCTACGAGAGGCCCATGGAGGCCGGGCTTTCGCACATGGCGGAACACCTCTGCTTCAAGGGAACGGAGCACCGACCGACGCCGCTCGAGATCTCACAGATCGTTGACAGCGTCGGTGGGAGCTTGAACGCGGCCACCGACCGCGAGCTAACGGTGTACTACGGCAAGGTGGCGCGGCCACACCTGGAGCTCGTCGTCGATGTGCTGGCGGACCTGCTGCGCCGCTCGCTGCTGGCGCCACAGGAGATGGAGAAGGAGCGCGGCGTGATCCTGGAGGAGCTGGCGTCCGTCACCGACTCGCCGCCGCAGTTGGCGGACATGCTGATCGACCGCACGCTCTGGCCTGACCAGCCGCTGGGCCGCGACGTCGCGGGGACGCCGGAGACGGTGTCGGCGATGAGTCGCGACATGGTACGGGAGTACATCGCGCGACAGTACGTCGCCAGCAACGCCGTGGTGAGCATCGCCGGCGACGTCACCCACAAGGAGGTCCTGGACCTGGTGGGCCGCGAGATGGGCGACTGGCCACGGGGGATTCCCGGCGGATGGTATCCGGCGGCGGACGGCCAGCAGGAGCCGCGGGCAGCGGTGGGCTTCAAGAAGACGGAGCAGGCGCACATCTGCCTGGCCATCCCCGGAGTGTCGATTGAGCACCCGGACCGTCCCGCCCTGGACCTGCTCAGCGTCCTTCTCGGCGAGGGGATGAGCAGCCGCTTATTCCTGGAGCTACGGGAGAGGCTGGGCCTCTGCTACGACATCCACAGCTATACGAGCCACTACCTCGATACGGGGTCGCTGACAGTCTACGCGGCGGTCGACCCAAAGAACGCGGTCAAGGCGCTAGAGGCGCTGATGGCGGAGCTGCGACGTCTGCGGGAGGGCATTCCGGACGAGGAGTTGGCGCGGGCGAAGGAGCTCTCTAAGGGACGTCTCCTCCTACGCATGGAGGACACGCGCAGCGTCTCCGGCTGGAACGGGGCACAGGAGCTCCTCACCGGCAAGGTGCGCTCGGTCGACGAGGTGGTCGAGAGGGTGGAAGCGCTAACGGAAGCCGACTTGACGCGGGTAGCGGGCCGGCTCCTGGTCCGCGAGGCGCTGAACCTGGCGGTGGTGGGACCGTTCCGCAGCGAGAGGCGATTTCTCCCCTTGCTCGAACTCTGAACCAACCCGCGTAGGTTGGGCGTCCCGCCCAACAGCCTCTGCATAACAAGAGGGCCGCTCGGGATCCCGAGCGGCCCTGCGATGGCAGCAATACGCGTCTAACTAGTACTCCGGCGGTGGCATCGACGGAGCGGCACCCGGCGGCTCCGGGATATCGCTCACCAGCGACTCCGTCGTAAGCACCATCGCGCCGATCGACGCCGCATTCTCCAGCGCCGAACGCACCACCTTCACCGGATCGACGATGCCCCGTTCGTACATGTTCACATACTCGTCGGTCACAGCGTCCCAGCCGCTATCGACGTCCTTCGCTTTGCGGACGGCGTCCACTACGACGGATCCCTCGCGGCCCGCATTCTCCGCAATCAGCGACATCGGCGCCTCGACCGCCTTGATCAGGATCGCCACGCCCGTGCGCTCGTCGCCCATAAGGGTTGTCTGCAGCTTCTCCAGCGCCTTCTGACAGCGCAGGAGAGCAACGCCGCCGCCGGGGACAATGCCCTCTTCGACCGCCGCGCGGGTGGCAGAGAGAGCGTCCTCAACGCGCAGCTTCTTCTCCTTCAGCTCCACTTCCGTGGCAGCGCCGACCTTGACCACCGCGACGCCGCCGGCCAGCTTCGCCAGCCGCTCCTGCAGCTTCTCGCGGTCGAACTCGGAGGCCGTATCCTCTATCTGCGCCTTTATCTGCTTGATGCGCGCCTGGATCGCCTCGTCGCTGCCGTGGCCCTCGATGATCGTCGTGTCCTCTTTGTTGGCGACGACACGGCGGGCGCGTCCGAGGTCAGCCACCTGGGCGTTCTCCAGCTTGCGGCCCATATCCTCAGTGATGAAAGTGCCGCCGGTTAGGATAGCAATGTCTTCCAGGACGGCCTTTCGGCGCTCGCCGAAGGCAGGCGCCTTCACGACGAGGGGGTTGATGGTGCCGCGCAGTTTGTTCACGACCAGCGTCGCCAGCGCTTCGCCGTCGCAGTCGTCACAGATGATCACCAGGTTCTTGGTCACCTGCAGCGTCTTCTCCAGGACCGGCAGAATGTCGGCGATGGAGGAGATCTTCTTGTCCGTCACCAGGATGTACGGGTCGTCGAGATTGGCCTCCATGCGCTCGGTGTTGGTGACGAAGTAGGGTGAGACGTAGCCGCGGTCGAGCTGCATGCCGTCGACGAACTCCGTCTCCATGTGCAGCCCCTTCGACTCCTCGACGGTGATGACGCCGTCCTTGCCGACCTTCTCCATGACGTCGGCGATGAGGTCGCCCACCTCCTGGTCGATGGCGGCAATGGAAGCGACCTGGCTGATCTGCTCCTTGCCCGCCACCGGCTGGGCGGAATCGCGTAGCGCCTTTATCGCCCGCGCGACACCCTTTTCCAGGCCGCGCTTGAGGTCCATCGGGTTGGCGCCGGCGGCCACGTTCTTCAGGCCTTCACGTACGATCGCCTGGGCAAGCACGGTCGCCGTTGTGGTGCCGTCGCCGGCGACGTCGTTCGTCTTGGAAGCGACCTCGCGCGCCAGTTGAGCGCCCATGTTGTTGAAGGGCTCCGGCAGCTCGATCTCTTTGGCAATCGTCACGCCGTCGTTGGCGATGACCGGCGGCCCAAACTTCCTGGAAAGGACGACGGTGCGACCGCGCGGCCCCAGGGTGACCTTGAGGGCGTCCGCCAGGGCGTCGACGCCTGCCTTGAGGGCGCGTCGCGCCTCTTCATCGAAAACTAGCTGTTTCGCCATACAAGACTTTCCTTTCCCCTATTTCCGCTCATCCCCGTCGCCGGGACTGATGGGACGACGATTTACCCTGCTCGACCTGAACCTTGCAGAGCGCGTCCTTCTCGGAGAGGACGATGTACTCCTCCTGATCGATCTTCACCTCCTGGCCGCTGTACTTCGCATAGAGGATGCGGTCGCCGGCCTTGAGGTCCATGGGAATGCGCTTGCCATTGTCGTCCAGGCGCCCGGGCCCGACGGCGATGATCTCGCCCTGCTGGGGCTTTTCCTTCGCGGTGTCCGGAATGACGATGCCGCTTGCCAGCACCTCCTCCTGGACAACCGGCTTGATCACCAGCTTGTCCGCCAAGGGAATCAGTTTGGTTGCCAACCTTTCGTCCTCCTTCTCTAGAGACTGGGAGTTGAGATTTGCAGTCCGCCATGGGCGGACCGACAGCCCGAAGCGCGGCTGCCTTCTTGCGTGGTTAGCACTCTCGAAAGGAGAGTGCTAGAGCAATATTAGCGCAGTTCGCCAAGCGATGCAATAACTTGCGGTCGTTCGGCCCGGCCTGCGGTTGCGCCATCCTCGCGCGACTGTCTACACTCCAAGGTAAGGGCCCGACGGTTCGTCTCATCAACAAGGAGAGATCCCCCAGGAGGACTGCATTGCTGGAGCTCCAACAGACCGATCCCGAAGTCTTCGCCCTGATCGAGGCCGAGGAGCGCTACGAGTTCGAGACGCTGCGTCTCATCCCATCCGAGAACTACGCCTCGGCGGCCGTCATCCAGGCGCTGGGATCGGTCCTCACCAATAAGTACTCCGAGGGTTACGCCGGCAAACGCTACTACGAGGGCCAGCGCTACGTCGACACCCTCGAAGAACTGGCGATCGCGCGGGCTAAGAGCCTGTTCGAAGTCGACCACGCCAACGTCCAGCCCTACTCCGGCTCGCCCGCCAACATGGCCGCCTACTATGCCCTGCTCCAGCCCGGCGACACCATCATGGGCCTCAGCCTGCCCCACGGCGGCCACCTGACCCATGGCTGGGACGTCAACTTCTCCGCCCGCTTCTACCACGCCGTGCAGTACGTTGTGGACAGGCAGACGCATCTTATCGACTACGACGCCGTGCGCGCCCTGGCGAAGGAGGCCCGCCCGAAGATAATCGTCTGCGGCGCCACCGCCTACCCGCGACTGTTCGACTTCAAGGCGTTCGGTGAGATCGCGAAGGAGGTCGACGCCTACTTCCTCGCCGACATCGCCCACATCGCCGGCCTCATCGCCGCCGGCGCCCACCCCAGTCCCGCGCCCTACGCCGACGTGATAACGACGACGACGCACAAGACCCTGCGCGGCCCCCGCGGCGCTATGATCATGTGTCGCGAGGAGTTCGCGCAGAGCGTCGACCGCGCCGTCTTCCCGGCCCTCCAGGGCGGCCCCCACGACCACACGACCGCCGCCATCGCCGTCGCCCTCAAGGAAGCGGCCTCGCCGGAGTTCAAGGAGTACGGCGCGCAGGTCGTGCGCAACGCGAAGGCGCTGGCCGGCGAGCTGCTGGAGCG
>JBGQNJ010000010.1:0-11039 GCA_041501065.1 Dehalococcoidia bacterium | reverse complement strand
CCAGTAAACCGGCGCTTCGGCCATTCAGGCTCTAGACCGCGGTAGGAGTAACCTCAGCCGTGCAGTAGCGGCACCTGCGCGCTTCTGCCGGGATGTCGCTCACGCATTCCGGACACTTGCGCACCGTCGGGTCGTCCGGCGGCTCCTTGCGTGACCTCGCCATGAGCGCGTTCACCGGCACGACGACGAAGAAGAACACGACCGCGGCGACGGTGACGAAGGCGATAACGAAATTGATCAAGTCGCCGTAGAGAAAGCGGCTGTTGTGGATGGTAAACGTGAGCTGGGAGAAGTCCGGCTTTCCGAAGATGGCGGCGATAATGGGCGTGAGGATGTCTTTGACGAAGGCGTTGACGACGGCGACGAACGCTGTGCCCACTACGACCGCTACCGCCAGGTCGACTACGTTTCCCCTCAAAAGGAACGCCTTGAAGTCCTTCAGCAGAGTCACGGGATCCTCCCTCCGTTTCCAATGGTGCTGCTGGATGCGCGGCGTATAGCGACGCCGATTGCGAGGTACTAAGTCGATTATAGTACATCCGATGAACCGGCGTTTGACCGCCCCGATGGCGTCCCGCGAGTTGAGGATCGTTGACCACTGCGTATGCCGCTCCTTATCATTGACATAGGCAAGCCCGTCAATTCTCAGTCAAAGGCCGAGCCATCAAACGGATCTCTTTCCCGGCCGCGAAGAAGCTCCGCCGCCAAGGTTGGGGCCTTCTTCTGCTTCTGCCACCCGTTCTCCTGGGTGTCGCTGCGTTGAGTTGCACCTCCGCTTCTCAGAAGGCGGACAGCTTACCTGACCAGCCGCCACGCTCCGACGCCGCGTCGAATATCGTTGTTGCCGCCGGCCAGCCCGTCGTCCTTGGAGTATCCGAATCGCTGACGGGATCTGAGGCTGCGGCCGGAGCGGAGGACCGTGACGCCGTTGTCGCGAGCGTACTACGCTGGAAGGCCGCACACGGCGAGCAGCTAAAGGGCCACGACATCGAGGTCCGCGCTGAGGACGACGGCTGCACGGAGAGCGAGATCACGAAGAAGGCGGCGGAGAGACTGCTGCGGGCGCCGGGTCTCGTCGGAGTGCTCGGGCTGGGCTGCAGCGCCGGCGCCAAGGAGGCGATCCCGCTTTACGCCAACGCAGGCATCGTTACCATCTCCGGTTCGGCCACCCAGTCCGACCTGGCGAGCGGCCAGCCCGCGGGCGGCTTCTTCTTCCGGACGTCCTACCGCAGCGAGCTGCAGGGGATGATCGGCGGCCAGTTCGTCGCCGAGACGCTGAAAGCGAAGACGGCGTACATGATCGACGACGGCGAGTCGTATGGGCAGGACCTTATCGACGGCGCGCGCCGCGTGATGGAGAGCAGCGGCGTGGCCGTGACGCGGGAGACCATCCAGCGCGGCAGCGTCGATTTCAACGCCCTAGCCAAGAAGATAGCGCAGGCGAATCCGGATTTTGTCGGTTTCGGCGGCTTCAACCCGGAGGCGGTGCTGCTCTACAGGCAGTTGCGCGACGCCGGCTACAGTGGGCCTTTCGGCGCCGGCGATGCCGCAGCCTCAGTGTTGACGTTCGTGGAGCCGGTCGGCGCCGAGGCCGCGGAGGGCGTGTATTTCGTCGGCTGCCCGCTCACGCTTCCCGACGACTTTGTGAGCGATTTCAAAAAGGTTCACGGCAGCGCGCCGGAGGCGTCCGCCTTCACGGCCCAGTACGCTGATGCCGCGACTGTCCTGCTGGACGCGGTGAGCGGCGTGGCCGAAGAAGCGGACGGGTCGCTGGTTATCGACCCGACGGCCCTGCGCGACGCCGTGCGGCAGACAAGGCTGGTCGACGGCGTCTCCGGGCACCTCAGCTTCGACGGCAACGGCGACCGCATCGGCGAGGGCGGCGACCTGGCGGAGCAGGCGCGAGACCTCGGCCTCGCAGCATGTTGGGTCCAGGGCGGTAAGCTTGTGAACCTGTTCCCGTAGGAGCAGGACTACCGGAGGTCAAGGCACCAGAGCATGAAGGAAGCTTCGAGTCCAGACGCGGCGCAGAAGCCGTCGCTGGCGGCCAGGATCGCCGGCTGGAGCGCGCGTCACCGCCGGAAGATCGTGCTTGGCTGGCTGGCGGTCGTGATTGCGGCGGTGGCTGCCAACTCGCTCTTCCCGGCAAACACCGACATGCAGCCGGAGGCGCCGGGCGAGTCGGGGGCGGCTCTAAAGCTGTTCCAGGAGCGCTTCGGCGACACGCAGGTGCCGACGCAGGAGATTGTCGTCTTCTCGTCGTCGAAGTACAAGGTCACCGACCCGATCTACAAGGACACCGTGCAGGCGCTGATGGCCCGGTTGACCGACCTGCGGGAGACTGAGACGAAGAAGATCGACGGAACGAAAATCGTCTCCAGCACGCGGGTGGTTTCCGCGACGTTGACCCATTACGACATCGGTGTGCCGCGCGAGGCATCACCCTTCGTGGCGCCGGGTGACAACGGCGATGTCACATTCGCGCTGGTCAGCCTTCAGGGGACGGCCCTGATCGCCAAGGACCACGTCCAGCCGGTGCTCGACGAGGTAGCCCGCGCGAACGAGCGCTCCGCGGGCTTCAGCATCATGAGCGGCGGACCGGCGTCCATCAACAAGCAGATGGACACTATCATCAGTGAAGACCTCAAATTCGCTCTCATCATGAACCTGACGGTCACTCTGGCCATTCTTCTCCTGGTCTTCCGCGCGCCGGTCGCCGCCTTCATACCGCTGGCGCTGGCCCTGGCGGCAGTCGTTACCGCGACAGCTATCCTCGGCATCATCAGCCAGGCGATGCCACTGAGCAGTATCTTCACTGAGGTCGTGCTGCTTATGGGGCTGGCGACCGGCATCGATTACGCCCTCTTCGTTGTCAGCCGCTTCCGCAATGAAAGGCGAAAGGGACGCTCCAAGGAAGAAGCCCTACGGGCCGCCGCCGGCACCTCAGGGAAGGCCGTGATCTTCGCCGGCTGCACTGTAGTGCTGGCCGTGGGCGGCATGTTCCTTGTGGGGGACCCCACGTTCAACAGCCTCGGCCTCGCAGCGATAGTCGTCGTCGTAATCGCGGTGCTGATCTCCATGACACTCCTGCCGGCGCTCCTGATGATGCTGGCGGACTGGATCGACCGCTTCAGCGTGCCCTTCTTGAAGAGCGGCGGCGAAGGCGGCGGCATCTGGGGGTTTATCACCGACCGCGTGCTGCGGCGTCCGGTCGTGCTGGCCGTCGGCACGCTTTCCGTGCTGCTCGTCGCCGCCTTTCCGTTTCTCCAGCTCAACTTGGGCTTCAATGGCGCCAAGGGGCTGCCCGATGCGGTGGAGGCGAAGAAGGCACTGCTTGTTCTCCAGGACAATTTCACGCTCGGCCTGACCTCGCCGGCGCTGGTCGTCGTCGACGCTGGGAAGGACAGGAATGTCTACTCGTCGGACGTGCAGTCGCGGGTCAACCAATTCGTGAGCAGCGTGCAGAGCCAGTCGACGGAGTCGGCGGGGCCGGATGCGCCGTATGGGGTGCCCATCCAGACCAACATCAACGACGCGGGCGACACTGAGGCGATCCGCATCCCATTGAACGCCGACACCGGTGAGCAGAAAGCCATCGACGCGGTGAACCACCTGCGCAAGGACGTCATTCCGGCGACGTTCGGCGGCAGCGCAGTCAAAGCCCAGGTCACCGGTGACACGGCGGGAAACGTCGACTTCCGCGACAACATCATCTTCCGCACACCGTTCGTGTTCACCTTCGTTCTGGGGCTGGCCTTCCTCATCCTGCTCGTCACCTTCCGGTCGATTGTCATCGCCGTCAAGGCGATTATCCTCAACCTGCTTTCGGTGGGCGCGACTTACGGGCTGCTCGTGCTCGTGTTCCAGAAAGGCTGGCTCCTGGAACGGCCGCTGGATTTCAAGGCGACGGGGATAATCGAGTCCTGGCTGCCGCTGTTCCTGTTCACGATCCTCTTTGGGCTGTCGATGGACTATCACATGTTCGTCCTCAGTCGGATCAAGGAGGCGTACGAGCACGGGGCGAGCAGCAACGAGGCGGTGTCCATCGGGATCAAGGCGACGGCCGGGACGATAACGAGCGCGGCGCTGATAATGGTGGCGGTGGCGATGGTATTTGCACTCACCCGTTTCATCGGCCTGAAGCAGTTCGGCTTTGGCCTGGCGGTGGCGATCCTCATCGACGCGACGGTGATCCGGTCGATCCTGCTGCCCGCGAGCATGAGGCTTCTCGGCGACTACAACTGGTATCTGCCCAAGTGGCTGGAGTGGCTCCCCCGCGTCCGCATGGCCGAGTGACGGTAGGAGGCCGGTCTTTGTCAGAACGTCACGAACTCACAGAAGTGGACCGTGTGGAGGTACTGTGTATCGTCGATAACGTGGTCGACGGGCTCCTCGTCAGCACTGACGTCGCGAAGCGGGCGCCGATACGCCCGAAAGACGGGCTGTACGACCCGGCGGAGCTAATGGCGTCCGGCCGCGCGCCCCGCACGCTCCGGGCCGAGCACGGGTTCTCCGCGCTAATCACGACATATCGCGATGGCCAGCGCGGCAGCATCCTCCTCGACACCGGTATGACCGTAGACGCGCTGATGCACAACATGGCGGTTCTGGGCATCGATCCGAAGACAGCCCAGGCGGTTGTTCTGAGCCACGGGCACTTCGACCACACCGGCGGGTTGAACGGTCTCCCGGTTGGCCTGCGAAAGGGGCTCCCCTTAGTCGTCCATCCCGACGCCTGGCTGGAACGCCGGCGCGCCATCCCCAACGCGGAGCCGATCCCAATCCCCAATCTCAGCAAGCAGGCGGTCGTCGATGCCGGATTCGACGTAATGGAGACGCGAGGGCCTTCGTACCTGCTTGACGGCACCGTTTTGGTGACCGGTGAGGTGGAGCGGACGACGGGCTTCGAAACCGGCTTCCCGGGCCAGGAGGCGCTCCGTGACGGCGATTGGGTACCGGACGCCGCGGTTCTGGACGATCAGGCGGTCGTGGTGAACGTGCGCGGGAAGGGGCTTGTGGTAGTTAGCGGGTGCGGGCACGCCGGCATCGTCAACATCCTGCGCTACGCCCGCAAGCTGACCGGAGTCGAGCGCGTGCATGCCGTCATTGGCGGGTTCCACCTGAGCGGCCCTCAGTTCGAGCCGATCATCCCTGTGACGATCGCGACTATCGAGGATTTCGCTTCGAAGTGGGTCGTCCCAATGCACTGCACCGGCTGGAAGGCTGTCCACGCTATTGCGGCGGCAATGCCGGACGCCTTCATCCAGAACAGTGTCGGCACGACCTACGTGCTCTGATCAGCGCGGGCCTATTCGCCCGTGGCTTCGCCTTCCAGCGACGGCGGCACGGCCTCCTGAGCCCCCACGTGCGCGTACTCTCGCAGTGGCATCTCTTGAAGGAACCACGACACGACGAAGGCCACCATGATGAGCGGCACAGCCCAGAGGAATACGGAGTCTAGGGAAAGGGAGAAGGCGTGCACGACGCCGGCGTGGATGTCCGGCGGCAACGCCCGCAACTGGGCGGGGCTGGCCGTGAGCGTGCTGCGGCTGAGCTGCCCGAGCGCCTCCGCCGGGATCGACCGCTGCAATTCCGAGTTCAGCCGGTTGTTAAGGATCGAGCCGAAAATCGCGACGCCGAAGGCGGACCCAAGCATGCGGAACACATTCACGCCCGCGGTCGCAGCCCCCAAATCGCGATGCATGACGGCGTTCTGCACTGCCAGGACCGGGACCTGCATGAGCATGCCGAGGCCGATGCCGAGGAAGAACATGTAGCCTGCTGCCTCCCAAAATGAGGTGTTTTCGTTCAGATGCGACAGCAGGTACATACCGACGACCATAATGGCCGACCCGCAGATCGGAAACATCCGATAACGTCCTAAGCGAGTAATCAGTCGTCCCGTTCCGGCCACGGCGATAACGACCGCCCCCATCAACGGCGCCAGTTGCAGCCCTGACATCGTCGCGCTCGTCCCGCGCACAACCTGGAAATAGATGGGCAGATAGGAAACAGCGCCGAGCAACCCCAACCCGACGACGAATGACAGCGCTGTCGCGACTGAGAATATCTTATGCCGGAAGAGCCGCAGAGGCAGGAGCGGCTCGGGCACATGCACTTCTTGCAGAAGGAAGACAGCCAGAAGGGCGATTCCCACTATGCCCAGTCCGATGATCACCGGCGATCCCCATGCGTACTCGATGCCTCCCCACGAAGTCAGTAGGAGCAGCGCGCTGATGCCCGCCATCATGAGGAACGCGCCACGATAGTCGATGCCGCGCTCGAAGCGATGCACGGGAAGGCGCAGCGCGAACTGGGTGACGATCATCGCCATGATGCCGACGGGAATATTCACGAAGAACACCCAGCGCCACGTAAGGTGATCGGTGAAGAAGCCGCCGATGAGCGGGCCAGCGACGCTGGAAACGCCGAACACGGTCCCCATGTAGCCCTGGTATCGTCCTCGTTCCCGCGGCGCTATGACATCGCCGACGACCGCCTGCGAAAGGACCATGATCCCACCGGCGCCCAGTCCCTGGACGCCCCGAAAGAGGATCAGTTGCAGCATGGTCTGCGCCACGCCGGACAGCAGCGAGCCGATGAGAAAGATAACGATTGCAGCTTGGAACAGCAGTTTGCGGCCGTAGAGGTCGCTCAGCTTGCCGTATAGAAGCATCGAAGCGGTGGAAGTCAGCAGGTAGGCGGTGATTACCCAGGAGAGGTGCTCCAGCCCGCCCAGCTCGCCCACGATTGTTGGCATGGCGGTCGAGACGACTGTCTGGTCGAGCGACGACAGCAGCATGCCAGCCATGAGCCCGATGAATACCAGGTATACCTGTCGCTGCGAGAGCTGGGTCGGCGGCGTGAAATCGTCGTTCATTCGTACCCGCAGGCGGAAACCGGCTGAGCGGCGCCAATGATTGCCCGCTGAGCCGGCGACGGCTGCATCCGGTCTATTTTGCGTGACACGAAACTTTAGGGCAACACAGACGATTCCGTCGCTGCGAGGAGCAAGCTAGCTGCTTGCCGCTTCCACCGGCTCGCGGTTCCACCACTCCTCTATCGCCGCTTGCCAGCGCGTCCACTGGTCGCGACCGAGCAGGATCGCGGTGCCGGCGGCCATGACCAGCGTGCCGGCAATCGCCAGCAAGACCCAGTTGGGAAGCGCCGGGCCGCCGGAGAAGAACAGGTAGTGCAGCCCATTCGCGACGACGAAGCCCGTCGACGAGCACAGCAGCCAAAGCCGCCTGCGGACCACCGCTATCCCGAAAAGGCCCAGCCCTTCGCCGAGAAGGATGAGGCCGTAGGCCCAGGCGCCGTGGTCGAACGACTGCACGAACGTCGGCGCCATGATGAGCACAGCGCCCACGAGCTCGCCCATGCCGACAGCCTCGCGGGCGTCGCTCGGAAGCTTCGAATAGCGCAGCGCCAGCAGGGCGCCGGCCAGCACGTAAACGCCGAGGGGCGCTGTATAGGCCTGGATGTTGTCGGGCCGGAAGTGACCGACCTCCAGGAGCAGCGCCACCATCATCAACACCGTCGCGCCGGCGGCGATCTCGACGCGTCGCTGGAGCCAGGCCAGACCGACCAGCAGCAGCGCCAGCACCCCGACCGACGCCGCGGCGGTCTCGTAGAGCAACGTCTTCTCGAAGTGCTGCGCGCCGACGAAGCCCGACGGCTGAGCGATTTCGTCGAGGCGCACCCAGGCGACGATGGGCGCCGCCACGGCGTAAGCGAACGCCAGCACCACGGTGACCAGTGACCAGCGCGTGTAGCGTCGTCGAAGCAGCGCGTGCGCGGCGAACAGCACGCAGCCGACGCCCGAAAGCGCCAGCGGCAGGTAGGCGTCCGGCGGCGTTAGGTATCGCCAGGCCGCCAGCACGGCGAAGAAGCCGTAGACGGCAGGCAGCACCAGGGCAAGAGGCTCGCGCTCCCAGAAGGCGAGCGCGAGCGACAGCCCGGTGTACAGCGCCAGCAATAGCGCCGCCTGGCCCTCCTGGCCGGTCGCGATCAGGAGCACCGCGAGGCTCAGGCCGAGCGCGACGACGTAGACATGCGGACGTACCAGCGGCCAGAGCCAGCGCGTCGCGGCGGCAGCCAGCGCGACACCAACGGAAAGCCCGAAGTACGGCCACGCCAGGTCGGATTCGCCGGCGCCCTCCGCGGCGGGCAGGCTGGAGAGCAGGTGGAACAGGCCGACCGACAGCGTCACGCCCGCGGCGTAGACAAGCGGTACCGAAAGCGGCAGGCGATAGGAGCGGGCGCGGGCCTCCGGGTCGACGACGTCGATGACGTCGGCCAGCGGGATTCTGACCGTCGACAGGCGCGCCGCCACTAGGTAGAGGGCAACCGCCGCGAAGTGGACGCCTGCGCCGTGACGCGGGAAGTCGAGGTACAGCTCCTCGAAAGGGAACCAGGCGACAGTGATGGCGATCAACGCCATCCAGCTCAGATAGCGCTGTCCGAACCAGCGCGGCCCGATGCGCTCGCTGCCGAGCAGGTACGCCCAGGCGACGATTGCGATGACGGGCCCATACCACTCGCGACCCAGGTCGAGCGCGTAGACGAGCGACACGGCCGTGCCGCCGGCCACCGTCAGCGCAGCGATGGTCAGCGGCGGCTCCATTTCGAGATGGCGCCGGTCGGCGAGGAAGGACTGCGCGCTGTAGAAGAAGACCGTGGCGAGGCCCGTGAGCGGCAGGTACCAGGCGGTCGCGGTGTGCGAGTTCACCATCAGCACGGCAGCGCCGGCGGCGACAGGCACGGCGAAGTGAGCGGCGTATAACATCGCCTCGCCGAAGACCTTGCTGACGCGGCCCAACTCGAACGCCGCGACGGCCGCGAAAATGATCGCCAGGGCGACGAAGCTGCCCGGGTATGCCTCCGGCGGCGCGTCGACGAAGAAGAGGAGCGCTGCCAGCGCGCTGCCCATGCCGCTGATTGCGGCTACGGCGGCGAAGGGGCGGAAGTCCTCGTCGGCGAGCATCGCCGACGAGGAGTAGAATATCGCGCCGCAGAGCGAGACGTTCAGCCACAGCCGCACGAACTCGTTCTGCGTTTCCGTCGATATCAGCGCTGCGGCTATCGTGACCGGGACGACGGCCTGCGCGCCCCAATATCCTACTTCGCCGAACACCTCGCTGACCTTGCCCATCTTGAGCAGCGACGGTGTCCACAGAGCCACGCCGAAGCACACGAAGACCGGCGGGTAAGCCGCCAGGGGCGCTCCGGCGAGAAACATGGCCGACGCCACGACGCTCCCGCTCGCCGCAACGGCGACGCCGGCGGCATACGGGCGCAGCTCGCGGCCCGAGAGCATTGCAGTGGCAACGTAGAACGCGCTCGCGCAGATGGACGCGTTCAGCCACAGCGCTACCCACTCGCCGCGATGTTCAGCGGCCATGGGCGGCACGGCAAGCAACGTCGCCAGAATCATCACCGGAAACAGGAGCTGTGCCACCCAGAAGCCGACGGCGCCTAAGGTGTCGCTCACCTTGCCCAGCTTCAGCAGATAGGGAATCGACAGGAAGGCGGCGACGGCGAGAGCGCTCGCGGACCAGGCCTGCGGTGGCGCCTCTGTCAGCGCCAGCAGGGCGATGAAGGCGCTCACGATGCCGGTTGCCGTCGGTATCGGGTACCAGCGCCCGACGCCGACCATCGACACGGCGCCGTAGAACAGCGCGCTCGCAATGGAGCCCGCCAGCCAGAGGCCCGTCGGGTCCATGTTCCGATCGGAATAGAAGAAGACGTAGGCGCCGACGAAGTTCAGCGGCACCATCAGCGCCCCGACGGCGAAGAAGACGATGCCCGCCTGTTGAACGCGCGGAAACTTCAGGCAGAGGACGCCTGTCGCCAGGAAGGCGAGGGTGTAGGCGCAGAGGAGCGCCATCTTGATGCTGCTGGAGATCGACTCCTTGGAGTAACTGACGAATATCAGCGCCGAGATGACAACCAGGAAGGCGCCGAGGTAGAGGAGAAGGTTCGCCTGCTGCTCCACCAGCCAGCCCGGGGCGGCGGGTCGCGCCGCTTCGGTTCGACGCGGAGGTATCGGTCGAGCGGCCAGCGCCGGCTGTGGAGAGTGCGGTCGTCGCGATTCTTCCGCCTGCACCGGCGGTGGCTGTTCAGCCTGCGACGGGGGCGGAGCCGGCCTCAGCTCCTCGAGGTACAGCCTCTTCAGCAGCCGGTGGAGATAGCCCGACAGGACGTTGCGCCGGTGCAGGTTCTCCAGCTCATTGAGGAGAAAGGCGATGCCGCGGCGTCGTTGAGCGGGCGTGATCCGCAGCGCGCGGCCGCATTCGACGCAGAATTCGCCTTCGTCGGCGTTTTCCGCTGTGCATTCGAGGCAGAACTTGCTCATTGCGATGTACCTCCCTATCGCCTCTCCGACGCGAAGATGACGTTCGGGGCGGCATCTTGCGCATCGTAGTGATTCCTGACGGTTCTGTCCAGATTAGCTCCCATGTCCACCTCCCTTTCCGTTTGTCCGGCTTCATCCTAGCTTTCCTTCGGGAACCCCCCTAGGTGCGTCCGTCCCAATTGCGGTTGGTGTCTTTGTCAGCGCACTACTGGTGCAGATGCACCATGGCAGGGAGAGCCGCCGCCAGTAACATCGATGTCGAAGGGAGGAATTGGTGCGAGTCCCCCCATGGCATGCTGATTGACGCGGCGGAGGGCCGGTGATAACTTTGTTAGCGCATGAGACTGAACATAATGCGCGCAAGGACGATCGCCGAGGGGCACGTGGCGGAGCATGTCGCTTCGGAGGCTCAACCTGAGGAATTGACGAAGGTCCTGCCCTTCCTCTTCGCCGTGCGCTGGGGAGGCTGGTTCGTCGCCTGGGTCATCGTTTGGGTGGGCCACCTGTCCAAAGTGAACAGCGAGCACGAGCCCGTGCTCCTGGCCATAACCTTCGCCGAGATCCTGGCCGCGACGGTCTACGTCCCCTTCCTGCGATCGCCCGTGCGGCGCGCGCTTGGCAAGCGACTCGGCCCGCGCGACGACCTCATCGTGCTCGGGCTGACGGGCGTCGCCATCGCCCT
>JBGQNJ010000009.1:0-11256 GCA_041501065.1 Dehalococcoidia bacterium | reverse complement strand
AGTCGCCGTCCTCGCTCTGCTGCGTCATCCCCCAGTCCTCAGGACGGAACTGCATTGCCTTTTGTTCCGCTTCCTCCTGCTCGTCCGAAAGGCGGAAGGGCGGCATCTCCGTGGCGCGCGCCGGGTGGTCCTTGCGCAGTGGGTGGCCCTGCCAGGTATGCGGCATGAGGATTCGCCGCAGGTGCGGATGGCCCTCGAAGACGACGCCGAACATGTCCCACACCTCGCGCTCGTACCAGTTGGCGGCGGACCAGACGTCGACGGCGCTGGGCAGCGACGGTTTTTCGCCCGAGAGCGCCACCTTGACGCGCACGTCGGCGTTGCGATCGTAAGAAAGGAGATGGTAGACGACGGTGAAGTCGCTCGCTGGCTGACCTTCGCGATGGGTCCGGACGCGCTCGTCGATAGCCGTCAGGTCGTACAGCGTCTTGTATGGCTGCTCGACCTCCGTCTTGAAGAAGCGCAGGACAGCAAGAACGTCGTCTCGTGGCACCCATAGCGTCGGGATGCCGTCGCGCGTCGCCTGCGACACGAAATCGGTCTGGGGGAAGCGGTCGCGAAGCTCCCGCAGAACGGCCGGCTCGCCTTCCGCCTGTTTCTGTGTCTCAACGACAGTCTGCGACATGGGCACCGATTCTAGACCCGGTCGGGAGGGAGATAGGACTGCGTCTCCTGTCGCTGCGGCCGCTTCGAGTCGCGAAGCGAAGGCGGCGGCTGCCGGTAGACGCGCTGATCCCCAACCACCCAGCTAAGCGGTCGCTTCTCGCTGCCAACGGCCTTCTGCAACAATAGCAGTCCTTCCAGGAAAGCGTCGGGCCGCGGCGGACAGCCCGGGACGTAGACGTCGACCGGCATGAACTTGTCCACACCCTGTACGACGCTGTAGATGTCGTACATGCCGCCGGAGTTCGCGCACGACCCCATCGAAATAATCCAGCGCGGCTCCATCATCTGCTCGTGGAGCCGCTTGATCACGGGCGCCATCTTGCGGAATACCGTGCCGGCGATGACCATCACGTCGGCTTCGCGCGGGGTTCCGCGGATGACCTCGGCGCCGAAGCGCGCGAGGTCGAATCTGCTGGTGAGGCTCGTCGCCATCTCGACGTAGCAGCACGAGAGGCCGAAGTTGAACGGCCAGATAGAGTTCTTGCGTCCCCAGGCGACAATATCCTGCAGGCGCGTCAAGACGAGGATGCGCGACAGCGCGGAGTCCAGTGTTTCGCTGCGACGGCTCAGCAGACTACCTGTCGACTCGGGCAGACCGGCGGTCGTCTTATCTGCCAACGCCTCTCCTTATTCGCGGCACGCTTCCCCAGTCGAGCGCGCCCAGCCGCCAGAGATAGGCCAGCGCCACGACGAGAACGCCCATGAAGACTGCGATATCGATGTAGCCCATCCAGCCCACCCTTCGCAGCGCCACGGCCCAAAGGAAGATGAACACCGCTTCCAGGTCGAAGACGACGAAAAACATGGCGACGAGGTAGAACCGGACGTCGAACCGAACGCGCGCCGTGCCTGTCGGCAGGATGCCCGACTCGAAAGGGTCGTCGGTGGCGGCTTCGCGGTGTCGCTGCCCGAGCGCATAGGACAGCACCAGCATGCCCGCCAGTACGACGAGCGCAGCCGCGAGGTAAGCGAAGAACGGCCAGAGCTCAGACGTCATCTAGACTCCTGTCCCAGGACATCGATTCCCGCCACCAAGGAAACCACGGGAGAAGAACCCTGAAGGCGCTATGCTAGTCTCAGCGTAGAGCCTCACTCGACTTCAACGCAATAGGATGCGTCCGCGTTCAACGCAACTCCGGCGCAGGCAGGAATCGACGGGGCGAGGTCGACGCCGTTGATCATGACCGTCGCTCCACGTCCGCCGCTGCGGCCGCATCAGCTAAGACGACAACGCGCGCCGCCTTCACGCGGTTTGCCGGCAGGTCCTCGCCGGCCATCATCCGCCGCAGGGCGTCGCGCTTGCCCGCGCCGGCAACGAGAAACACGACGACGCGCGCCGCCGAAAGCACCGGCAGCGTAAGCGTCAAGCGGTCGTGGTCGGGCCGCATCACCCTCACGACCCACCGCTCCCGCTCTTCGAGCGCCGCGTCGCCGGGGAAGAGCGACGCCGTGTGGCCCTCCGCTCCCAGGCCGAGGAAAGCGAAGTCGAACTCCGGCTGCCCGCCCGTGAAGAAACCTCGCAGCTCCTCCTCGTAGACACCGGCGTCGCAGGTCTCGCCGGGCATGCGGTGGACGTGCGCCGGCACGAAGGACAGGAGCGCGCGGCTCGCCATATAGTAATTGGATGCCGGGTCGTGGGGAGAGACGCAACGCTCATCGCTGAAGAAGACCTCCATGCCGTCCCAGTGGCTCGGCTCCCGCGCCAGGCGCTGGTATACGGGCCGCGGGGTCACGCCGCCGGCAAGCAAGATGGTGCGCGGCCGCGCCTCACGAAACAAGACGAGTGCGGCTTCGACGATGTCGGACGTCACGACTAGCTCTGGGGCCATAGGGATCCTCGACCGGCGGTCTACCGTCTATTCCGTCTTCACCGCGTGCCCACCGAACTCGTTGCGCAGCGCGGCAATCACCTTCATGGCAAACGAGTCGTCCTGCCGCGAGGCGAAACGGGCGAACAGGCTGAGGGCAATGGCAGGCGCCGGCACGCTTTCGTTTATCGCCTCCAGCACCGTCCAGCGGCCCTCGCCGGAGTCCTCCACGTAGCCGCGCAATTGCGAGAGATGCGGGTCCTTCGCGAATGCCCGCTCCGCCAGCTCCAGCAGCCACGACCGGACGACGCTGCCGCGATTCCAGAGCCGTGCTATCTCGTGCAGGTCCAGCTCGAACGTGGAGGCCTCGAGTATCTCGAACCCCTCCGCGTAGGCCTCGAGCATCGCATACTCGATGCCGTTGTGCACCATCTTCGTGAAGTGCCCGGCGCCGACAGGCCCGACTTGCGCATAGCCGTCCTGGGGCGCTAGCGTCTTCAGCGCCGGCTCGATGCGCGCGAATGCTTCGTCGCTGCCGCCGGCCATCATGCAGTAGCCGTTCTCCAGCCCCCAGACGCCGCCCGACGTGCCGGCGTCGACGAACAGGATTCCCAAGTCCTCGAGCTCCTCGCCGCGCCGGATGCTGTCGCGGAAGTAGGAGTTGCCACCGTCGACGATTATATCGCCCGATTGGAGGAGGTGGAGGACCTCCCGTATGATCTGCTCCGTCGGCTCGCCGGCGGGCACCATCAGCCAGACGGCCCGCGGCACCGCCAGCTTCCCGACCAGCTCCGACAGCGACGCTACCTGCGACACCTTGGGGTCGCGGTCGTAGCCGATGACGTCATGCCCGCCGCGACGCAGCCGCTCCGCCATGTTGGCGCCCATCCGGCCAAGGCCCACCATCCCTATCTGCATCTCACTGCCCCCATTTCAGCAGCGTCTCGACCGGCACCCGCCCGGCGCGACGGCCGTGCGCCCGCAGCGATTCGAGGTCGCCGAGGGCCTGCGCCGCCTTCAGTGTGCCGAAGGTGAAGGGACGCCCGGGTATCGGCAGGTCCGTGCCGTCCTGCGAGATGACCTGGATGAACACGCCCGTGTTGGGACCACCCTTGTGAAGCTGGCCAGTCGAATGGAGGTAGCGCGGCCCGAAGCCGACCGTCGTCGCTACCTTGAAGCGATCGCGCAAACGCACGCGCACGCGACGCAACGCCCCCTCGTTCTCGGTGTTGCGCTGCATGTAGGCGGTGACGGCGATGTAGTCGCCGGGGCGCACCTGCGCCAGAAGGGCGTCGAGGTCGTCGTTCGGCACGTCGGGTAGTGGTCCGCCGGCGGCCAGGATGCGGTTCGTGGCGTCCTTCGCCTCCTGCACGTTCGGCTGGTCGAAAGGGTTGATGCCCAGGACGGCGCCGGCGACGGCAGTCGCGAACTCCCAGCGGAAGAACTCGGCGCCGAGTCTCGCGGGGCCCTCGAACTTGAGCGTCGCGGTCGGCCTGAGCGCGATCTCGTCGCCGACGGACACGAACAGGCGATCGTCGCCGTAGACCTCCGGCGGTCCCAGCGGCTCTCCTTCGACGGGCAGGATGCCCTTGCCCTCCTTGCCCGTCGATTCCGCGACCAGTTGCTCGATCCACGTCCCGAACGTCGAAATGGCCGGCGGCAGGACCAGCGTCAGCTTGTCGCGGCCAGCCAGCGCCGCATCGGCTATCACGGCGCCCAGCCACATGCCCGGGTTGTCGGCGACGGGCACGTAGGAGGCGCAGGCGCAGGCCATCTCCGTCGCCTGGTCGATCAAGTCGCGCACGGGCGCGCCGACAAGTGCCGCCGGCACGAGCCCGAAGTATGACAAGGCAGAGTAGCGGCCGCCGATGTCAGGCTGGTTGAGGAAGACGCGCCGGAAGCCGCTCTTTCGCGCAAACGTTTCCAGCGACGAGCCGGCGTCGGTGATAGCGACGAACTGCTCCCCGAGCGGGACCTTGTCATAGAAGTAGGCACACTGACAGGCGGTCTCGACCGTCCCGCCCGATTTGCTGGCAACGATAAACAGCGTCCGGCCGAGGTCGAGCGAGCGCTCCAGCGCCAGGATACTCGCGGGGTCGGTGGTGTCCAGGACGTGCAGTCGCGGGAAACCGGGCGCGGCGCCGAAGGTCGCGTGGATGACTTCCGGCGCCAGGCTGGAGCCGCCCATGCCCATCAGCACGACGTCGCGAAAGCCTTCGTCGGCTATCCGGCGGCCGAAGTCGACAAGGTCGCCGGCGGCTTCCGTTATCTGCTCCGCGACGCTGAGCCAGCCCAGGCGATTGCTTATCTCCGTCGGGTCCGGCTTCCAGACCGTGTGGTCTTTCGCCCATATGCGACGCGGCACGTCCGCCTTCGCCATCGCCGCGAGCCGCGATTCGACGGCGTCGCCCAGCGGGCCGAGGCTGACCAACGGGCGTCGCTCTTCCTCGACGATGGCGCGGCACTTGGCGTCGATTGCTTCCAGCAGCTTGTCATAGTCCTTGGCGAACGATTCCACGCCCTCTTCCAAGAGCTTCGCGGTCACGGCATCGAGGTCGATTCCGGCTTCCGCGAGCGAGGCGATGACGCGCTCCGCCTCGTCGACGCCTTCTTCGAGCGTCGGCCGCACACGCCCGTGGTCGGCGAAGGCGCGGAGCGTCGACTCGGGCATCGTGTTCACCGTGTCGGTACCGATGAGCTCCTCGACGTAGAGAACGTCGGAATAAGTGGGGTTCTTGGTGCTGGTGGAGGCCCACAGCGGCCGCTGCACGTGCGCGCCCGCCGCCGCCAGCCGCTCCCAGCGCGGGCCGGTGAAGAGGCGCTTGAAGATCTGGTAGGCCGTCTTCGCGTTAGCGATGGCGGCCTTGCCCCGCAGCGGTGACGTCTCCGGCAGCAGCGCATCGACGGCCGTGTCGACGCGCGAGACGAAGAACGAAGCGACGCTGGCGATGCTGTCGATCGGCTGACCGGCATCCAAACGGTGCTCCAGTCCCTTGATGTAGGCAAACGCGACCGCCTCGTGCGCCTTCACGTCGAAGAGGAGCGTGATGTTGATATTGATCCCCTGCGCCGTCAGCTCCTCGACAGCGGGCGCGCCTTCGACAGTGCCCGGAACCTTTATCATCGCGTTCGGTCGGGCCAGGCGGCTCCAGAGGTCCCCGACTTCGGCGATCGTGCCTGCGGTGTCATGGGCCAGCCCCGGCGATACCTCCAGGCTGACGAAGCCGTCGCCGCCGTTCGTCTGGTCGTAGACGGGGCGGAGGACGTCCGCCGTCATGGCGATGTCCTCGACCGCCAGGCGAAGGAACAACGTTCTCGCGTCGCGCTCGCCGCCTTCGACGAGGGCGCGCAAAGCCCGGTCGTAATCCGTGGAGCCGGAGATCGCCTTGTTGAAGATCGTCGGGTTGGAGGTGATGCCGGTGACCGCGAACTCGTCCATCAGGCGCTTCAGTTCGCCTGATTCGATGAGCCCCCTGCGCACGTAGTCCAGCCACACGCTCTGCCCGAAGCGTCGCAACTCCTGCAGCGGGTTCATCTTCCCTCTTCCTCCATTGCCGCGACCTTCGCCAGCCGCCGCACGTGCCGCTCTTCGCCCGTGAACCGAGCTCCGACGAAGACCCGCACGATCTCGCCGGCGAGCTCCGGCCCAATGACCCGCGCTCCCAGGCAGCAGACGTTGGCGTTGTCATGCTCGACCATCTGGTGCGCGGTGTAGGTGTCATGCGACAGGGCAGCGCGGATGCCGCGTATCTTGTTCGCCGCGATGGCCGCGCCAGCGCCCGACCCGCAGACCAGGATGCCGCGCTCCGCCCTCCCTTCGACGACTGCCCGGCCGACAGCGCGCGCGTAGTCCGGATAGTCGTCGCCCGACTCGACTGAGTGCGCGCCCAGGTCCAGCACCTCGTGGCCGGCGTCGCGCAGGACCGCGGACAGCTCTTGTTTCAGGTCGAAGCCGCCGTGATCGGCGCCGATGGCGATTCTCATCGCCCCACCAGCTTTCGCGCGCGCTCCGCGACGTTCTCCGGCGTGAAGCCGAACTTCTCGAACAGAACCTCGCCCGGCGCCGACGCCCCGAAGTGATCGATTCCGACGGCGTCGTCGGCCCACTCAGACCAGCCGAAGGTCGTCGCCGCTTCGACGGCCAGGCTTCGGACGCCCGGCGGCAGCACTTCGTCGCGGTAGCTCTTCGACTGCTCGCGGAAAAGCTTCCACGAGGGCATGGAGACCACCCGCGCGGAGATGCCCTGCCCATCCAGCACCTTGCGCGCCTCCAGGCAGACCGACACCTCGGACCCCGTGCCGATAAGGACGACGTCGGAGCCGTCCTCCACGACGTAGGCGCCCTTTTCGACGGCGCCGCCGGGCTTGAGCACCGGCAGCTTCTGGCGCGTCAGGATGAGCGCCGTTGGGCCTTCGTCGCGCTCCAGGGCGATGCGCCACGCAGCGACGGTCTCGTTGGCGTCGGCGGGACGCAAGAGCAGCAAATTCGGGATGGCCCTCAGGCTCGCGAGGTGCTCGATCGGTTGGTGCGTTGGGCCGTCCTCGCCCAGGCCGATGGAGTCGTGGCTGTAGACGAAGACGACCGGCAGCTTTTCCAGCGCGGCGAGTCGAACCGACGGCCGCATGTAGTCGGAAAAGATGAGGAACGTGCCGCCGTAGACGCGAAAGCCGCCGTGGGCGGTCATGCCGTTGAGCACGGCAGCCATCGAGTGCTCGCGGACGCCGAAGTGGAAGTTGCGGCCGGAGAACCGGCCGCTCGTGACGTCGCTGTAGCCCTTGAGATAGGTATCGGTCGAAGGCGCGAGGTCGGCTGAGCCGCCGACGAGCTCCGGGATGATCGCGGCGATGGCGTTGAGCACGGCGCCGGAGGCCGCGCGCGTCGCCATCTTCTCGCCCGCCTCGAAGCCGGGTAACGCGTTCTCCCAGCCCGGGGGCAGCCGCCGCGAAAGCACCCGCTGGAACTCCTCTGCTTCATCGGCATGGTCCAGCGTGTATTGGTCCAGGAGATCGCACCATGCCTTCTGGGCGGCCCCTCCCTTGTCCAGGGCCTGTCGATAAGCCGCGAGCGCCTCCGGTGGCACCGTAAACGGCTCTTCGTAGGGCCAGCCCAGATTCTGCTTGGTGAGCCGCACCTCCTCTTCGCCGAGGGGCGCGCCGTGTGCCGCCGCCGTGTCCTGCTTGTTCGGCGAGCCATAGGCGATGTGCGTCCGCACGGCGACGAGCGTCGGCCGGTCTCGTTCGGCGCGCGCCTGTTGGATAGCGTGGTCGAGCTCCTCCAGATCGTTTCCGTCGTCTACCTGGAGGGCGTGCCAGCCGTAGGAGCGGAAGCGGTCGCCCACCTTCTCGCGGAAGGCGAGGTCCGTGGAGCCTTCGATGGTGATGTGGTTGTCGTCGTAGAAGACGATGAGCTTGCGCAGGCCCAGGTAGCCCGCCAGCGAGCAGGCCTCGGATGATACGCCCTCCATCATGTCGCCGTCGCTGGCGATGACGTAGGTATGGTGATCGACGATCTCCTGGCCGGGCCGGTTGAAGCGCTCCGCGAGCATGTGCTCGGCGATAGTCATGCCGACGGCGTTGGAGATGCCCTGCCCGAGGGGGCCCGTCGTCACCTCGACGCCGGGCGTGAGGCCGCGCTCCGGGTGCCCCGGCGTCTTCGACTCCCACTGACGGAACCGCCTGATGTCGTCGAGCGTCAGGTCGTAACCGGTCAGGTAGAGCATCGCGTAGAGGAGCATCGAAGCGTGACCGGCGGACAGAACGAAGCGGTCCCTATTGGGCCACGAGGGATCGCGCGGATTGTACTTCATGTACTTCGTCCAGAGCAGATAGGCCAGCGGCGCCAGCCCCATCGGCGCACCCGGATGGCCGGAGTTCGCCTTCTGCACGGCGTCCATCGCCAGGGTGCGGACGGTATTGATGCAGAGCTGGTCGATCTGGCTCATGGGGTGACCGTGCCCCGGCGCGGCGTTATGGGCGCGAACCGTCACGTCCGGCCGGAGGTCCGTGTTGGGGTCGTCGGTCATTCTGTCTCCTCCCTGAGACTGGCCTCGCCGGCCGGAGTTCGGAGTGGCCGGCAGCGCCCGCGCTCCCTCCAGGACAATTCTACCACCGCTTCGGGGGTCAAGGCATTCAGCGTGGCCGCGTGACGCTAGCGCGGCCTGTCTTCCCGACCCTCGTCGAGCATGCCCAGCCGCACGGCCTGCGCCGCCGCTTCGGAGCGACGCGAGAGGCCGAGCTTGTCGAGGATTCGGATGACGTGGTTGCGGGCGGTGAACGGGCTAACCACCAGCCTGGCGGCGATCTCTTTGTTCGTGCAGCCCTGCGCAATCAGCAGGAGCACCTCTTTCTCACGTTCCGACAGGTCGTCGTCGCCCTTAGGCGGCGTCTTGCTCAGCTCCGCGAGGGAGGTGATGACGTCGCGGGTGACGCTGGGGTCCAGCAGCGACTCCCCCCGTCCGGCGGCGCGAATCGCCTCCACCAGGCGCGTGTGGCTGACGTTCTTCGTCAGGAAGCCGGTGGCCCCCGCGACGATCGATGACAGCACCGACTCCCGCTCGCCGTAGGATGTGAACATGATGACTTGCGTTTCCGCCAGCTCGCTGAGGATGCGACGGCAGGCGTCGATGCCACTGGCGTCATCGCCTTCGCCCATGCGAATGTCCATCAGGACGACGTCCGGTCGCAGGGCGCGCGCCTTGTCGACTGAGTCGTCGGCGTCGCTCGCCTCGCCCACGACCTCCAGGCCCTCCTCCTCTGCCAGCACCGCCTGCAAGCCTTTGCGCACCACGGCGTGATCGTCGACGATCAGGACCCGCAAAGTCGTTTCGCTCATGGCCTCTATCCTCCCAGTGGCAGCGTCACCCGCACGGTTGTGCCGCGACCCGGCGCGCTGAGTATCTGCGCATCGCCGCCGGCCTCCGATGCCCGCTGGTGGATGTTCCGCAGGCCGCGCCCCAGCGACGCGGCGCTCTCCGACGGCTCGATGTCGAACCCCTTCCCGTCGTCGTGGATCTCGAGCGAAAGCCCTTCGCCATTGAACGAGAGCCGCGCCTCGATGCGCTTCGCCTCGGCATGGCGGAAGACGTTGGCCAGCGCCTCCTGCGTGATCCTGTAAAGCGAGCTCCCGACCGCCGGCGGCACGTTCCGCTCGGAGCCGTCGACGCTCAGCTCCACCGGCAGACCGGAGACGGCGCTGAACTCCCGCATCTGGGCGCGGATGGTGCTGGCGAGACTGGCGTCGCCGGCCAGCAGCGGCTTGAGATCGAAGATGTAGTGTCGCACCTCCAGCAGCGCCTCCTTCGCCAGGCCGACCAGCCCTCCCAGGCGCTGGCCAAGCCTCGCGTCGTCGCGCGCCACCTCTGCGGCCTTCTCGAGGTTCAACGATAGCATGTAGATCGACTGCGCGATGCCGTCGTGGATCTCGCGGGCGATGCGGCTCCGCTCCTCCTGCGCCGCGAGCTCTTCTTTCTGACGGCTGAGCGCTATCTTCGTCAGGCCGAGCGAGAGCTGCCCGGCGACCGCCTGCACGAGACGCAGGTCGGCCGGCCCTGCGCCGTCGCTGCGACTGCCGGCCGCGACGACTCCCCAGAGCCTGCCCTGAACGTGAACGGGGACTACCACTACCCCGTGCGTCATCTCATCGTGCGGCGCGAGCCTGACCACGGCATCGGGCTGGGAGAGTGTCTGCAGCTCGTCAGAGGAGAGAACGATATCCGCCGGAACCGCGCCGAATCCGGCCTCCAGCGAAAGGCGCTCATCGTCTTCGACGGAGAGGACGGCCAGCCCCTGGAATCGCTCCAGCCCCTCAAGCGTCTCCACGAGGTGCACGAGCAGCATGTCCGGGCGGTCGGCGCTCGCTACCGTCTGCGCCATGCGGTACAGCGCCGACGTCTCCAAGAGTGAACGCTGCGCCTGCGCCCGCTGCTGGTCCAGCCGACGTGTCAGTTGCGCCAGGTACTGCACGACGACGATCACGAGCGCCGGCGTCATGATGATCCCCGCCATGTCTTCGTCGACCCAGGTGCCGTCCAGCCCGCGGCCGGCATTGGACAGCACAGCAAAGTAGGCGCCGAGGAAGCCGAGCAGCAGCAGGACGGAGCGTCGCCAGCCCAGCAGGAACGCCGGCACCAGCAACGACGCGAGCGTGTAGCGGTCGTACGGGCTGCCCCAGCCGCCGCTGAAATAGGTTATCGTCAGGGCAATTGCGACGCCCGTCAACCCGAGCACGATGAGGTCGTCGCGCGGGCCGAGTCGGGCGCCGAGTGCGCGTCGCACGGGCGAGCGGAAGAAGGGCACGTAGAGCGTCGCTGCCAGTATCTCGACGAAGGTGATCGCCAAGAGCACGGGTTCATGCTCGCTGTTCACCTTGGACAGGTGGCCCACCCAGACGATGATCCAGGCGACGACCCAACCGCCCCAGCGCACGGCGAAGAGGAAGGGCAGGACCTTTGTCAACTCCTCAGGTTGAGCCTCCGAAGCGACACGCTCCGCCGCGGGCCCCTCGGTGATCGTCCTTGTGCGCATTATGTTCAGTCTCATGCGCTGACAAAGTTATCACCGGCCCTCTGCCGCGTCAATCAGCATGCCATGGGGTGACTCGCACCAATTCCCCCCTTCGACATGATGCTACTCGCGGCGGCTCTCCGTGCCATGGTGCATCTGCACCAGTGCATCGCTGACGAAAGCACCAACCGCAATTGGGGCGGACGAACCTAGGAGGACTCTCGAAGGAAGGCTAGGATGGAGCCAGATAAACGGGAGGTGACGGAGATGTCGAAGTTCT
>JBGQNJ010000008.1:0-11535 GCA_041501065.1 Dehalococcoidia bacterium | reverse complement strand
GCCAGTCCCTCCTTCGACAGTCCCCGCAGGACGATAGCCGGCACGTCCGCATGCGCGATCTCCGGCCAGAGGTTGTAGCCGAGCGTCTGCAGGTAGACCTTAATCTCCGTCTCGGGCGGGCACTTCAGCGTCACGCCTTGCCCGTCCGGGCCGTCCGCCGTCTCGCGCACACCTTCCCGGACGTAGAGGTCGAGCATTTCCGGCCGCCAGCGCGCGTACGCCGACTTCGACGCCAGCGACTCCCGCATCGCCTCCCGCGACGGCCACGAACTGCGACGGCTCCTCACCCCATAAAAGTCGCTCGACTCCGCCGCCTCCGGTCGGTGGTAGAACGGCTCCGGCAGGACGACCGGGTCGGCGAGCACCATCCCCCGCACCAGCTCCGGATAGCGCGCCGCGCATATCGCCGACGTCGCGCCGCCGACGGAGTGCCCGACGAGCAGCGCCGGCCCGACTCCAAGCGCCCGCAGCGCGCCGCCGACGTACTCCGCCAGGTGGTCCCAACGATAGTCGGGCGCCGGGTCGCTGTCGCCGTGGCCCGGCAGGTCGATGGCGAAGACGCGGGTCTGTGGCGTGAGTTCGGCCGCGATGGGATGCCAGAGGGCGGCCAGATAGCCGGTCGCGTGGACGCAGAGGATAGGCGGACCGTCACCGCCCCAGTCCAGGAGATGCAGGCGCGCGCCGTTGACGTCGAGGAACAGGTCGCGTGCTCCCGGCGGTGTCATGTGCCGAGTTTATGAGCCTGGCCCTGAGCGCGTCAACCACGCTCTTACAAACACGTAGCCGAGGCTTTCCAGCCTCGGCGCGAAAGGGGATCGCAAAGGGGGTCCGCCCCTTTGCCGGGGGTTTCAGGGGGACACCCCCTGAAACTCTTCTTGATTAACATTTCTGGGTGGGCGGGCGGGAAGAAAGGCGCATCTTGGCGAAAGCGGGGAGGCGAGGCTCGGCGCCTAGCCGTGGATCTCCACGCGCATGTTGGGCTCGCCGAAGAGCCACAGGTACTGCGCGTCGTGGAGCTGCAGGCCGACGCAGCCGTGGCTCGTCGGCGTGTTCCCGTAGACCTCCGCCGGCCGCCAGTAGTTCAGGTGGATGGCGTTCCCCGTGCGGTCGAAGTACTGCGTGAACAGCACGCGCTCGACGTTATACGTCGCCTGCTGTGGCGAATAGCCCGCCTGCGACGCCGTCATGTCGATGAGCGGCACGCGGCCATCCGGTTCGATGTAGTGCGTGCCTGCGGGTGTCGGGAAGTCGGCGCTGCCGGTCGAGGCGAGGGCGATGTGTATCGCCTGATTCCCGATCATCGCGCTGACCGTCTGATTCGTCAGGTTGACGTCTATCCACTTCTCCGCGCCGCCCGGGTTGCGCGTCGGCGAGGTCTCATCGGGCAGGAGCGTGAACACGAAGGCGCTGTAGACGAAGCTGCCGTCATCGAGCTGGTACCAGTCCGTCGTCCAGTCCGGTATCGACGACAACCACGTCTGCGAGCCGACAAGCCAGTTCTCGCCCTTCACCGTCGCGACGATGCGCACCGACTGGCCATCGTAGAGAGTGCCCGTCTCCGCATTGGCGGTCGATGGGTCGCCGCGCAGGCGCACCGGCCCGCCGATGACGATGCTCGCACCGGCGGTGATCTGTAGTTGCGGCGCCGGCGGCTGCGTCGGCACGGGCGTGTCTTCCGGCGGAGGTGCAGGCGGCTCCGTCGCGGGGACCGGCGTCGGCGGCTTGGGATCGTTCGACACCAGGTCGCAGGCGACGAGGACGGCCACTCCGAGCAGCGCGACCAGCAGAAGGCCGATCCCAAGAAAACTCGTGCGGTAGCTTCTCTGCACCCTGTTACTCACCGACGATCTGGGCGATCACGTCGCGACGCCGCGGCCGGACGTCGAAGTCTATATGTACTATCTGCTGCCACGTCCCGAGCGTCAAGACGCCGTCCACGAACGGCACCGATAGCGACGGCCCGAGCAGCGAAGCCCGCACGTGGCTGTGCCCGTTGCCGTCGCCCCAGCGCTCGTTGTGGCGATAGTAGCGGTCGCGCGGCACCGTCTCGTCGAACACCTGCTGCAGGTCGGCGACGGCGCCCGGCTCGAACTCGATCGTCGTCAACGCGCTGGTCGAGCCCGAGCAGAACAGCGTAACGACTCCCGACGTAACGCCCGATTCGCCGACCGCGCGTGCCACCTCGCGCGTGATGTCCTGCGTGTCGCCGTTGCCGCGCGTCTCCAGCGATATCCTCTTCGTGACAACCATCGGCGCACCTCATCCCGTTCGTTGACACCTGCAATCTTACGACCGCGAAACCGTCGCGTCGAGGGAGCAGAGAAGGGGCGCATGGCCATTGCGCGCCTACAGTGCCGCCTGCCGTGGTAGACTGTGGCCGCGATGGGCAGGATGTCCTTCTTCGAACGCTGGCTGGTCAACAGCCCTTTTCGCGCCCGGCTCCAGCGTGGCGAAGTGGACGCCTTCGTCCGTTGGGCGCGCCCCACCGTCGGCGACGCCGTCCTGGACATGGGCTGCGGGCCCGGCACCGCCAGCGCCCTCATCTGGGAGCGACTGCAGCCGCACCTCGTCGCCGCTTTCGACTTCGACCCGGCGATGGCCGCGCTTGCCCGACGCCGGCTGCGACGTCGTGGCGTCGACGCATACGTCCGCCTGCTGGTCGCCGACGCGACTCATATGCCATTCGCGGACTCGTCATTCGACGCCGTATTCGAGTCGGGCGTCGTGCATCACGTCCCGGACTGGCAGGCTGCCCTGCGAGAGGTGGGGCGCGTGCTCAAAGGCGGCGGTCGCTTCTGGTTCGCCGAACCGTCAAAGGGGCGGCTCACCCGCGGCCTCTACCGTTTCCTGCCGCACGCCGTGGAGTCAACGTTCGACATCGAAGAATGGCGCGCGGCGCTGAGCGAGGCCGGTCTTCAGATGGAGGAGCCGCCGCGCCGGCTGCCCCTATGGGACATCTGCGGAATCGCGACAAGGCCGTCTTGATGGCGTCGCCTGAAGGGATGGCTACTGAGCGTGGCCGGTGACGCGAGCATAGGCCCACAGCGCCCGCTCCGGACTCCCGAACGTCGAGATGCCGTGGTCGGCGAAGACGCGCTCGAACGGCATCTCGCCGCCCACCGACGACTGCATGATCGGCTTGCCCGTCCGCTGCGCGATCTCCTGCATCGCCGCCGTGTACGACGCCAGCGACTCCGCGCCCGCCGACCCGCCGATCGTCAGGATCGCGTCCACGTTCGGGTCGAGCGCCGCCGCCTCCGTCGCGCGATAGTACATCTCCGCCGCACCGAGCATCACCAGTCCCATGTCGACCGGGTTGCGAACGCTCGTGCCGGCTGCCGGAATGATGCCGCGTAGCACCTCCTGCGTGCCCAACGCAAGCTCCGGCAGCTTCAGCCCGTTCTCCTCGCAGGCGTCCGACGCCGAGACGGCCGGCCCTCCCGGTCCCGCCAGTATGGCGATTCGACGCCCGCATCTGCGCGGCAAGTGGCAGGAGGCGACCAGCAGGTCCAGCAACTCATCCATGTCGTGCGCCGTCAGGGCGCCGACCTGCCGCAACATCGCGGACCAGACCTCGTGCTGCCCGGCGAGGGCGCCCGTATGAGAGTGGGCGGCCCGCGCGCCGGAGTCGGTGCGACCCGACTTCCAGATGACCACCGGCTTCCGCGAGACGCAGCGCTCCAGTGCCCGGAAGAAGCGGCGGCCGTCGCGCACGCCCTCAATATAGGACCCGACTACTTCCGTATCCGGGTCGTCCGCCAGGTACTCGAAGAAGTCGGACGCGTTCAGGTCGGCTTGGTTGCCAATGCTGATGACCTTGCTGAAAGCCAGACCGCGCGCGTAGCCTCCTCCGGCGACAAAGGTGCACAACGAGCCGCTCTGCGACACGAAGGCCACGCTGCCAGCCTCGGACGGCATGTTAGGGAACATCGCCAGGCCCGTCTTCGGCACGTAGAGCGCCATGCAGTTCGGCCCGACGAGTCGCACCGGCCGGGCGCCGCGTCGCGCCGCCGCCAGGAGTCGCTCCTCGCGGTGGCGGCCTTCGTCCGTACCCGCCTCGGAGAAGCCGGCGGTGAAGAGCGCGGCGGCCTTCACGCCCCTGTCCGCGCACTCGCCGATCACCTCGATCGCCGTGTCGCTGCCGACGACAAGGATCGCCAGGTCCGGCGTTTCCGGCAGCGCCGATATCGACGGGTAGCAGCGTAGCCCGAGTATCTCGTCCGCGTTCGGGTTGATGGGGTAGATGCGACCCTTGTAGCCGGGATGCAGCAGCCCCTGGAGGAAGATCTGTCCTACCTTCGGGCCGCGCGGCACGCCGACGACCGCGACGGACTGGGGCTCGAAGAGGGCTTGCGCGGGGAAAGCGTTATGCTCCGTCATAACCGCCTTGATGGAAGATATCCCGACCATTATGGCATGGCGGCACGCATCGCGGAACCACACGACGACGCAACTGGCGGAGCCTCCCTACATCGCCGGGGTGCCACCTGGAGGGGGAGTGCAGAGGGGGAATCAGGGGGTGTCCCCCTGATTCCCGAAAAACATACCTGGGGCGGGTGGGTGGGAAGAAGAGCGCCACATGTTGCGCATCGCGGCAGCGGCGCGACGCAGGCTATCTTGGTTACGGGCGGCGAGTTGATGCTATACTCGCTCTATGGCCGGGCGACTCCAGAGTCGCGCGGACAGGGAACGACATGGCACATACTCACATCGAGCAGATACCTGCGCTGCGAAGCCCGCTCCTGATCGTGGCCTTCGCCGGCTGGAACGACGCCGCCGAATCGGCGACGACGGCCGCCCGCGTCCTCATCGAGAAGTGGTCGGCGCAGCGCTTCGCCGACATCGACCCCGAGGAGTTCTACGACTTCACGAGCACGCGCCCCATCGTCTCCGTCGGACCAGACTATCAGCGGAATCTCTCCTGGCCCAGCAACTCCTTCTTCTACCACGTCGACCCCGCGCTCGAGAGGGACGTCCTCGTGCTCGTGGGGACGGAGCCGCAACTGAAGTGGCGCACCTTCACCGGAGAGATCATGGACGTGGCGCGACAGTGCGACGTCGGCATGGTCCTCACTCTCGGCGCGCTGCTCGCCGACACGCCGCACACGCGTCCGGTGCCGCTCATCGGCTTCGCGACGGACAGCGCCCTGCTGGAGCAACTGCGCGCCCTGCAAGTGGGCCCGACGCGCTACCAGGGCCCGACGGGCATCCTCGGCGTCATCCACGACGCCGCCCGCCAGGCCGGCCTGCCCGCCATAAGCCTCTGGGCCAGCGTGCCGCACTACCTGGGCATCAGCCAGAACCCGAAGGTGGCGGAAGCGCTCCTGCGCGTCGTCGATCCGCTATTCAACCTCAACCTCGACCTGAGCGACATTGAGCGCGCCGTGCAGCGCTTCGAGCAGCAGATCAGTGCCATCATCGCCACCAACCCTGAGGCGGCGGCGTATCTCAAGGAGCTGGAGCGTCGCGCTGATGCCGTCGTCGAGGGCCAGACCGAAGAGGACGCCGAGCCGTCAGCGCTGCCGCCGAGCGAAGTCCTGATCAAGGACCTGGAAGAGTTCCTCAAGCGCCGCCGCGAGCAGCCGGGCCAGTAAACCGGCCGCGTCGGCCCGGAGCGTCTGGTAGGCTGGCGTCCCCTCCTGTAGACTAGGCAAGGCGCCCCGAGGCAGCGACGCCGCACTCGCTATGTACGTTCGCCACCTTAGCCTCAGCGATTTTCGCAACTATCGCCGCTTGGAGCTCGACCTCCCTGCCGGCCTGCTGCTGTTCCTCGGCCGCAACGCGCAGGGCAAGACGAACCTCCTCGAAGCCGTCCACCTGCTCTCGACCGTCCGCTCTCCGCGCACCAGCAGCGACGCCGAGCTAATAAACTGGGCGGCGTCGCAGGACAGCCCGCCCGTGGCCCGCATCGTCGCGGAGGCGGAGCGAACAGCCGGCGCCGTTAGCGTCGAGATGGCGGTGCGCGGGCCGAACGGGGGCCACAGCCGCGCCGGAAAGCGACTGCGCCTCAACGGCGTGCCGCAGCGGGCGTCGCAGGTTGTCGGACGGATAAGCTCCGTCTTCTTCACGCCGCAGGACCTGGACCTCATCGGCGGGCCGCCCTCGCTGAGGCGGCGCTTCCTCGACATCACCCTTTCGCAGGTCGATGGCCGCTACCTCGCCGCGTTGCAGGACTACACGAAAGTCGTTCTTCAGCGCAACGCGCTCCTCCGGCGCATCCGCGACAGGTCGGCGCGCCCCGACGAGCTCTCCTTCTGGGAGTCGCGCATGGCCGAGAGCGGCGCCTACATCGTCGAGGCAAGGACGGGCGCGACGGGGCGCCTGGCCGAACTGGCGGCGACGGCGCATCGCGACCTGAGCGGAGGGCTGGAAGAGCTGCGCCTCATCTACGAGCCGCGTTGGGCACGCGACTGGGCCGCCGCCGACATGGCGGGAAAGGACCGGTCCGCCCTCGCCGCCGCCTTCCTCGACACGCTCGCGCAGAGCCGCCAGCAGGAGATCGGCGCCGGCGCGTCCCTGTGGGGCCCACATCGCGACGACCTGCTCTTCCTCCTCGACGGGCGTCCGGCGGCGGCCTTCGCCTCACGGGCGCAGTGGCGCACGGCGGCGCTGGCGCTGCGCCTGGCCGAGGCCCGCTTCCTCCTCGACGCGACCGGCGAGCACCCCGTCCTCCTCCTCGACGACGTCCTCTCGGAGATGGACGACGAGCGTCGACGCGCCGTCCTCGACGCCTTTGCCGGCTTCGATCAAGTGTGGGTCACGTCGGCGGAGGAGGAGTACGTTCGCGGCGCCGTCCGCGAGGCGCGCGTCTTCATCGTGCGGGGGGGAGAGGTCATCCCCGGCTAGTCGTCTTCACGCGCGTCGGAGAACAGAGGGCTGCGACCCGCCGGCAGCATGACGGCCAGGGCCAGCGGCGCGACGCGGATGGCTCGCGGCGCGAAGTCCAGGCTCTCGCCGTCGACCTGGCAGTCCAGATGACCGGGTGCCTCGATCTCTATCGAGGCCGCTCTCCGGCGGACCACGTCCTTCGCGCCTTCGTACTTTCGCGTCAGGATGCGCAGCCCGTGTGCGAACGTCCGGCGGATGCCGCGCCCTTCGAAGAGGAAGACGTCGAGCAGTCCGTCGTCGGCCAGGGCGTCGCTGGCGACGTCTATGACCCCGCCGTAGGAGCGCGTATTCGCCGCCAGGAGCCATAAGAGGTCGGCGGTAACGGCTTCGCCGTCGATCAACAGTGACGCCGGCTCCGGGCGAAAGCGCAGGCTCTCGCGCAGGCCGTAGAACACGTATGCGGCCGCACCCAGCCGCTTCTTCACCCGCTCCGGCACGCGCCTCACCACGTAGCCGTCCAGGCCGGCGCCCGCCATCAACAGGAAGAAGCGCCGTTGCCCTTCGTCGCCCTCTACAACGCCCAGGTCCATCCGCCGGCGCCTGCCCTCGCTGACGAGCCGGACGGCCGCAAGAGGGTCGCGCGGGACTGCGACCTCCTTAGCCCAGACATTCGCCGTGCCGCCGCGGATGACGGCTAACGCGGTCTCCGTGCCCGCCAGGCCGTTAGCAACTTCGTTGACGGTGCCGTCGCCGCCGCAAGCCACGACGACATCGCACCCAGACTGCGCGGTCTCGCGGGCAAGCGCCGTCGCGTGGCCCTTGCCGCCTGTCGGCTCGATCGTGGCGTGCCAGGACTGCGATTCCAGCCAGGCAGCAGCCATCTCCAGCCTGGCGGAGGAAGGGACGCCTCTGGCGACGGGATTGACGATGAAGAGGGCGCGCCTGCTCACTTCGCTGACTCCGGGGGCCGACGCGAGCATGCCGGCCCGGGTCGGCCTGTCGCCGGCAACACGCGCACGCTGATCAGTCGGGCATCTTATCGGGCGGCGTCGCGAGGGCCTCCATGTCGGCCTCTCTGCCGAGGACGATCAGGCGATCTTCCGGCCCGACCACGGTGGAGCTGGGCGGACCGACCAGGATCTCGCCGTTCGCCTTCTGGACTGCGAGCACCACCGCGTTGGCGCGGTCGATTACCGCTTGCTCCAGGGTGCAGCCGGCAAGACACGACTGCGGCGTCGCGATTAACTCGGCGATTATGCGCTGCTCAGGCCGTCCGCCCGTCAACGTGTCGATGAAGTCCAGGACCATCGGTTGCAGTGCTGACAGCGCCATGCGTCTGCCACCGATCTGGTACGGCGAGATAACGCGGTCGGCGCCGGCGCGGCGCATGCGCTCCAGGTTCGCCGGCTGACCGGCTCGGGCCACGACGAGCACGTTCGGGTTCATCGCCTTGGCCGTGAGCGTGATGTACGTGTTGCCGGAATCGGAGTCGGAGGCCGCCAGCAGGCCACGGGCGCGCTCGATGCCCGCGTCGAAGAGCGTGGAGTCGACGGATGCGTCACCCTCGATGATGAGAAAGTTGCGCTGCTTGGCGCGACCTATGGATTCGGTGTTCGACTCGATGACGACAAATGGGATGCCGCGTTCCTTGAACTCGCCGCCTATCTCCTCGCCGACGCGTCCGAACCCGCAGAGGATGTAGTGATTGTGCAGCGCATCGATCTTGGCTTTCATTCTTCGCACTCCCCAGGCTTCGCCGAGCTCGCCTTCGATGACAAGCGTGACGACCCCTACCAGTATGTACAGAGCGGTTCCGACACCGAGAACGATCAGGAACATCGTGAAGATGCGGCCACCGGTGCTCAGCGGGTGTACCTCCTGGAAACCGACGGTCGTCACGGTGATAACGGTCATGTAGAGGGCGTCTATGAAGGACCAACCCTCAATTGCCACGAAACCGACAATGCCGGTGGTCAGCAGGATGAGAAAGAGGAGGATACCAAACTCAAGGCGTCGCCAGGCGCTCATATAGCTCTCCGTGCCATCCCTGACTGAAGGGCGAGTTCAAGGAGATCATGAGTGCTCGCACAGTCACGCGCAAGCACCCGAGATGGACGCTGCGTTCGCGAGCGTCATATAATGGGCGTACGTTCCGCCCTATACGCGGCAGCGTGAATCACAAAATCGGGGATAGCCCCTCAAAAGGACAGTCACCGTGACAGCCGAAGCCCGTTCCCGCGTCGCCGTCGTCTATACGAGCGCTCCGACCGTCCTCAGCGACGTCGCCCGCGTCATGCGCCTCGCCGGCTATACCGATGCCCTGCCGCGCGACGTCGAGACGCTTCTCAAGATCAACATCTCCTGGCAGCACTACTATCCGGCCTGCTCGACGACACCCTGGCAGCTCGAAGGCGTCATCCGCACGCTGCGCCAGGACGGCTACGAGAAGCTGCTGCCGGCACAGAACGGCACCGTCGTCGTCGACTCCCATGAGGGTGAGGTCAAGAACAAGCACAAGGCCGTGCTCGACAAGTACGGCCTCAAGAGCCTCCACCTGACCGACAAGGACGTGCCGTGGGTCGACTTCAAGCCGAAGGGCGAGATGCTGGTCCTCGACAAGGTCTTCCCCGACGGCATCAAGATCCCGGAGGCGTTCATCGGCAAGAACATCATTCACCTGCCGACGCTCAAGACCCACGTCTTCACAACAACTACCGGCGCCATGAAGAACGCTTTCGGCGGCCTGCTGGGTTATCGACGCCACTGGACGCATTCTGTGATCCACGAGACGCTGGTCGACCTCCTGACCATCCAGAAGGAGATCCACCCCGGCATCTTCGCCGTCATGGACGGCACAATCGCCGGCGACGGCCCGGGGCCACGCGCCATGCGACCGCACGTCAAGAACCTGCTGCTGGCGAGCGCCGACCAGGTCGCCATCGACGCCGTGGCTGCCAAGCTCATGGGCTTCGACCCAATGTCCCTCAAGTTCATCCGCCTGGCTCACGAGCGCGGCCTCGGCTGCGGCGATGTCAGCCGGATCGAAGTCGTCGGAATGGACATCAGCGACATCAACTTCGGCTTCCGCGGCGACGAAGACACCTTCGCCAGCCGCGGTCAGAAGCTCATCTATTGGGGACCATTGAAGCCCTTCGAGAGGCTCCTCCTACGCACGCCGATAGTCCCCTGGGCGTTTTTCGCCTCGAACGTGTACTACAATTACCTCTGGTACCCTCTGGCGGGCCGCAAGAGAGTGAAGCAGGCTCTCCAGACGGAATGGGGGAAGCTCTTCCAGAGCTACTAGCAGCCCTCTCTTCGGAAAGGAAGCATTCTTGACCCTCAGCAATCTGCGCGTCAAGTTCATCCTGTCCCTGCTGCTGGGGATGATCGTCGTCGTCGGCCTCATGGCCTACGGCGACTTCTCCGACATCTGGAGTCGTCTCGGCGACTTCCGCTGGGAGCTGCTGCCGCTGCTGCTCGCCCTCTCAATGTGCAACTACCTGATCCGCTTCGTGAAGTGGGACTTCTACCTTCACCAGATAGGCATCCACGACGTGCCGAAAAGCGACAGCTTCCTCGCCTTCTTCTCCGGCCTGGCGATGGTCATCACGCCCGGGAAGCTGGGCGAGTGGCTGAAGAGCTACCTCCTCCAGGAGATGCGGGGCATCCCCTTCCTGCGCACAGCGCCCATTCTGCTGGCGGAACGCTTCACCGACAGCGTCGCGTTGCTGCTATTGGCGGCGGCAGGCCTCTTCGTCTTCGGTCAGGCGTGGGAGATATTTGTTGTCGTCGTTGTCGCCTGTGTCATCGGCATGGTCGTCGCGCGACACCGTCCGACGATGCGCGCCATCCTGCACGCCGCCGAGCGCGCGCCACTGATCTCGCGCTTCGCCACACGCGTCGAGGACTTCTACGAGACCACCTACACGCTGTTCGCCCCCTGGAGCCTCATCCTGACGACGGCGCTCAGCTTCGTCTCCTGGGCCGGCGAGGTGCTGGCCTTCTACCTTGTGCTGGTCGGCCTCGGCTACGACGGTTCGTGGATGCTGCTGCTGCAGGCCGCGTTCATCCTGCCCATCTCCACCCTCGCTGGCGCCGTCGTGCTCATCGCGCCGGGCGGCCTGGGCGTTGCCGAGGGCGGCATCACCGGCCTGCTGCAGGTGATCGTCGAAGGGACGAGTAAGAGCGTGGCCACGCTTGCGGCGATAATCATCCGCTTCACGACCCTCTGGTTCGGCGTGATCGTCGGGCTGATCGTTCTCGCCTTCGCGACGCGACGCATCGGAGCCGCATCCGCCGCCCGCGAGGCTGCTGTGCCGGTCGTTCCGCCGCCACTCGCCGAGCTGGAGGAAGGAGGCACGTCGCGGTGACGAAACCGCTTGCGCAAGCGTCCTTCCTTCGCGACCGCGCTTCCCGGACGGCCATAGTCCCCGTCATCTCCAACAGCGTCGTCCTCGTGCTCAAGCTCGTCGTGGGGCTGATCACGGGCAGCATCGCCGTCCTCTCCGACGCCGTGGACAGCGCCGAGGACATCGGCGCATCTTCGTTCGACCTGTGGAGCGTCAGACTGTCCGCCAAACCGGCGGACGAGGAGCACCCGTACGGCCACGGCAAAGCGGAAGGGATCGCCGCCGCTGCGGAAGCGCTCCTCATCGGCGCCGGCGGCATCTTCATCTTCTACCAGGCGCTGCGACGCCTCGCCGGCGG
>JBGQNJ010000007.1:0-11858 GCA_041501065.1 Dehalococcoidia bacterium | reverse complement strand
CGGCATAATCGTCGCGGTGATGGCACCGCTGGCGATGTTCGTCATCCGGCAACACCCGTCGGAGATGGGGCTGCTGCCGGACGGCGCGGAGGAGATCGTCGATCGTCGCACGAGCGAGGGCGTCACGGACGACGGCTGGTCGCTGGGCGACGCGCTGCGGACGCCGACGTTCTTCGGCGTTTCGGCGGCGTTCAGCCTCGCCTTCGCGACGCTGGGCGCGGTGCTCATTCACGTGGTGCCGTTCCTGGAGGACCAGGGGTTCTCCAGCACGAAGGCGGGGCTGATCCTGGGCTGCGTCTCCGGCATCGGCGTTTTTGGGAAGATAGCGTCGGGCTATCTGGCGGACAGGGTGTCGCCGCGGCTGGTCACGGCCGGCGTGTTCCTGATGCAGGCGGTGGGACTGGCGGTGCTGCTGCAAAGCGGCGGCACCGTTCTGGGGGTTATCGTCTTCGCGGTCGTCTTCGGCTACTCGATGGGCGCGGTGGTGGCTCTACAGCCGATGATGGCGGTGCACTGCTTCGGCATGGCATCGATTGCGACGGTCCTCGGCGCGATGGTGGCGGTGACGAGCGCGTTCAACGCGCTGGGGCCGATAACGGCCGGCCTGGTGTACGATGCGACGGGCGCCTATAGCATCATATTCATAGCGTACATCGTCGTCGACTGCCTGGCCGCGGCGCTGATCTACTTGATGGGGCAGCAGCCGTCACGCGTTGTGGGCGTAGAGGGGGCGCTGCTGGAGGGGTCTGAGTAGGCGGCTGCGGGGACATCCCCGGGCCGTCGAGCCGTCCCGATGAGCAGTCCGCCTGAGGCGGAACCCCCAGCGCGATCAACGCACTTTGCCCAACGCTCGCGAAAACTGCATGGATGCCATCACAGTTGCTGGCGCTGCTGTTGACAAGCTTATGCACTTCTGCCTATTCTTCTCCCAGAACAAGACGCCCTCAGCGGATCGGGGGAAACAACGCCGATGGCCCGCCGAGCGGAAATAGAACGCGGCGAGCGCCTCCTGCGCGAGGAGTCGCTGCTCACTCAGTCGGCGGCGGGAACGGTCCTCGAAGACGCCCTCGAAAGACCTCTCCACCTCCTCGATGTCTATCGCAGCAGCCCTCCCGGACGAGAACGACCGCCCGGCGAGGTCTGGCCCGCAAGCGCTGAGGCCCTGCTCCAGAGCCTTCAAGGAAACGACCGCCTGCGTGCGGTCCTCGACCTCGACGACGAGACGCTGGCGGAAATTGCCGCGAAGGCGCCTGAGGCCATCGGGCGGATCAGAGCGGCGCTGGCGACCGGCCGCCTGGAGATTGCCGGCGGCGACTGCTCGCGCCAGTGGCCGGCGGCTCCCGGGGGCGAATCGATCCTGCGCCGCATCGCGCACGCCCTGGCTGTCGTCCGCGACACTCTGGGCGGCGAGGCGGCGTCGTGTCTGGTGCGCGACGACCAGCTCTTCCCGCAACTTCCGCAGATACTCGCCGCATTCGGCTTCCGGCGTCTGATCGCGGTTTCCGGCGACGCAGCCGCGCAGGAGCACCCGACCGCGGTTCGCCTGCGCAGTCCCGACGGCAGCGAGATATCGACAGGCTTCGCGACGGGCGCGCCGGATGGCTCCGATCCCCTTAGTTGGAGCAACGAGCGCCTGGAGGTTACTCGTCGACAGGGCGACACGACGGCGCCGGCGCTGCTCTGCCGGGTCAGCGACTTCGCTTCCTGGAACGGGCCGGTCGCCGCCAGGGCAGCGGTCGCGGCCAGGGACGACGTGCGCTTCGTGACGCCCAGCGAGTACTTCGAGGTCGTCGGGCCGGCGGCGACATGGCAGGCGACAGCGGTCGTCGAAGGCGATGCCCCGTCACGCCGGACGGCGGCGGAGGCGGAGAGGACACTGCTCCTCGCGGAACGCCTCGATGCCCTCGCCTACGCCATGGGCAGGGACAGCGATGAGAGGGAACTCGAGCAGGCCTGGAGCGACCTCCTGCGCCCGCAGACGGCGGCGACGGGCGATGATGGCGCCGGCGCTGTTCTCCAGGCCGGTCGCGCCCTTGCGGAGGCGGCAGCGAAGTTCCTGGCATCGTACGTCGACAGCTCCAGCATCGAGGGACGCGGGCTTGTGGTGTTCAACCCGTCATCCTGGCCGCGAAACGAGTACATGGAGATAACGCTGGGCGGCGAGGGATACCGCATCGCGCAGGGCGGACGCGAGGTGCCGTCGCAGGTGATGGAGCGTCGTGACGGATACGTGACGCTTGGCTTCGTGGCGCAGGTGCCGGCGCTGGGCTACCGGCTGCTGGAGGTGCGTCCCGCGGCGCCGTACGACGTGCCTGCGACAGCGGCGGCGGCTCCGAGCTCGCGCTTCTTCGCCAACGAGTTCTACGCGGCGGAGGTCGGCGAGAGGGGAGGGCTGAGCATCGAGGCGGCCGGAAACAGGCTTGTCGACGCAGCGGGCTACCTGACGATGTGGAAAGACGGTCGCCCACATGACTCGCGGGAGAGCGTCACCGCGCTCGAAGCCGACCGGCACGGTTCCGTCCTTGAACGCTATGCGGTCGAGGGGCGTCTTGCCGGCATGCCGTTGCGGCAATGGATGACGCTCTACCGGGCGTTGCCGCGCATAGACTTGCGAACGGAGATCGACTTCAAGCACGGGGTAACGTTCGGGGAGGCGCGGGCTCTATCGCTCGACCTTCAGTCCGCATCAGGCGGGCGCCTCTTCGCCGACTCCCCGTTCTACGTTGGTGACGCGCCCGGCAACCGGGCCGTCGCGCTTGGCCTCGCCGGCCTGGACGATGAGCGGCAAAGGGGTATTGCGCTGCTGAATCGCGACCGCTGCGAGTACCGCTTCGACGCCTCGCAGGGCGTGCTTCGCAGCATACTGGCGCGACCCGCGCCGGGCCGTCCGCAGGATGCACGCCTCAGCGGGACCGGCTTATGGGAGCGCGCACTGTTGCCGTTCGCCTCGCGGCTGGAGGCTTTGCGGTCGGCGCTGGACTATCAGCTCCCATGCCTGGGGGTCTTCGTCACGCCGCACGCCGGCAATCTGCCCCCGGAGGGCAGCTTCTTGAGCATCGAGCCCGGGGAGGCGCTGCTTTCGGCGATGTTGGTGCGACGGGGCAAAGTATACGTGCGCCTCTGGAATGCCTGCGCGAACAGTGTGGAAGCGAGCGTGGCCAGCGGCGGTCCTCTTTCGCTGTGGCGCTGCTCGCTTGGCCTCGTCGACGAAGCACCCGCCGGTGGGGCCGTCCCACTGCGACCCTGGGGGGTGCAAACGCTGCGCTTGAGCGGCGCCGGCGAGAGTTGATTCCCTAAGGGGCCAAAGACGGCCTTGCACTCCTACAGGAGTAGATGGGCTTCTCTCCCCTAATTGGCCTAACCACCTCTCGCTTTAGGTTGACTTCCCCATATCCGCGCTCTCCCGCGCGTGTGATGATTGGTCTCGGCACAGGGAAACGGACGAGGGCCAGATTCGTCCGCGCGGCGGCTAAGGTGCCGGGCCACGCGCTCAGGAGGTAAGCGCCGATGCAGAAGACCCGCGTTCTCATAGCTGACCCGGCAGACTTGGCCAGACAAGGTCTCCGCGGACTCCTCTCGACACATGAAGACCTCGAGGTTGTTGCCTCCTGCAAGACGGTCGACGAAGTTGTCTCAGAGTCCATCGCGCAGTCGCCGGACGTGGTCCTTTTGGGCTATGGCTTTTCGGAGCCTCAGCGTCTGGAGGCTGTTCGCCAGCTAGTGAAGAACCGGCCCTGGATCCCCGTGCTTGTCCTGACCGACCACCCCGAGCTCGATGCATTCCTGTCGTGTGTTAGAGCTGGAGCTCGCGGCTACTTAGGAGGCAATGTGGACGCGTCGGGACTTATTGAAGCCGTCCGGAAACTGAGATCCGGTGGCTGTGCGATGGAACCCAGCATCGTCACAGACCTTTTCGCCTACCTGTCGCAGGCCGTGGAGGCGTCGCGAAGGGCGGCCCACCTCGCAGACCGAAGCTCACCCCTCGGCAAGCTGACGCCGCGCGAGAGGGAGGTGCTTCGCCTCATGGCACAGGGCCGCGCGAACAAGGAGATCGGGGCGCTGCTGGGCATAAGCGTCGGCACTGCGAAGACGCACCTCAGGCACATCTTCCGCAAACTGCAGGTCTCCGACCGCACCGGCGCTGTGCTCACGGCGCTGGAGATCGACCCCTCGCGACTGCTGCCCGCCGCGTGACCTCCCCGTCGCGATGTCGAAGCTTCGCCACGGATACGTCGCTACCCCTATGGCGAGGGCGGTCCCGGCGAACGATAATTCGCTATGACACAGCGCAGGCCACATGGCGAACGCCCCGGCCCGCCGGAGGGCGAAGACGCCCATGACCATGCCGTTGAAGACGAGACGGCTTCGCGGCCGACCCGCGTCCTCATCGCCGACCCGGTAGACCTGGCGCGACAGGGCCTTCGCGGGCTCCTGGCGGCCCATCTGGACCTGGAAGTCGTCGCTTCCTGCCGGACGGTCGACGACGCGGTCTTCGAGTCGGTCGCGCGGTCGCCGGACGTGGTCCTCATTGGCTACGGTTTCGCGGAGCAGCAGCGGCTGGAAGCGGTCCGTCAGATAGCGCGTGGCCGGCCCTCGTTGCCCGTTATCGTTGTGAGCGACCGGCCGGAGCTGGACGCCTTCCTGACGTGCGTCAGGGTTGGGGCGCGCGGCTATCTCGGAGGCAATGTCGATGCCGCGGTGCTGGCCGAAGCGGTCCGAACGCTCAGGTCCGGCGGCTGCATAGTAGAACCGTCGATTCTGGGGGACCTGTTCGCCTATCTATCGAGGATCAGCGCGTCCTCCGGCTGGGCGATGAATTCGCCGGATAAGAACTCACCCCTGGGGAGGCTCTCGCGACGGGAACGAGAGGTGCTCCGGCTAATGGCGCAGGGCATGGGAAACAAGGAGATCGCATCGACGCTGGGGATAACCCCCGGCACGACGAAGACTCATCTCAGGCACATCTTCAGGAAGCTTCGGGTCTCCGACCGCACGGGCGCCGTGCTGGCGGCGCTGGAGATCGACCCGCGCAGGCTCTTGCCCGCGGCCTGACGCCTACCACAGAGCATCTATCACCTGATGGATTTACCAATTCGGCGAATCAGCCGATGAATAGTAAGGGGATTGCCGCGGGCCGAAAAACGCTTGCTTCGAAGGAGCCAGCGCGATGCGACTCATCAGGAGGGCAGAGAAGACGAACCGCACAAGACGGGCCACAGGCTCACTCTACAGGAGCTACTTCCGGACTCTCTACCTCGGCCGGCTAGCCTGGGTCGCGTTCTGGGGCTGTTTCATCTACTTCTTGCTGTGGTCGATCCCGCTGTTCGGCATCGGCCTCTCCGTAAAGGACTACACGCCGCAGTTCGCGGTGACCGTGATCTTCGCCACTGCGTGCATGCTCCTTGGGACTTTGTCGGGAATGCTCCGGACGACGGCGCGGCGAAAGCGAGAGACGCTGGTGGCGTGGTCGTCGCTGTACGACGAGACGACCGGCACGCATACGCGAAGCCATCTCTACGACCGTATGTCGCTGGAGTGCGAGCGATCGGAGCGGCACGGCGGGCCGTTCGCGCTACTGCTCTTGAAGCTGACAGCGATGCGCGGCGGTCATCAGCTCGACCGCGGCGACGGTGAATTCCTCCGCTCGGCTGCCGGGCGGGTGCAGAGCCTGATCCGCAGCAGCGACCTCGTTGCGCTGATCAGCAACGATGAGTTCGGCGTGCTGCTCTGCGGTCTGAACGCCAGCGCCGCCGCTGTGCTCGCCGGGCGACTGCGCGACTCCCTGGAATGGAACGCCCTCGACAGCATGGGGGACGGCGAGTCCGCGGTCGACATTGTCGTGGACACCGGCATGGCGATGTACGGCGATGACGGCCGGACTCCGGAGGCCCTTGTCGAAGCGGCGCGGGCGTCGATGGTGCGAGACGACGATTCGACGCGGGTGGCGCGCAAGAGCGAGGCCGCCTAGCCCGGCTTTACCGCAGCGCAGCCCTTCGTCCCCACTCCGCAATCACTCAGCGCAAGACAAGATACAGGATAAAGGCAAGGTAGAGTATGCCCGCGCGCGCCAGCACGTTCGGGCTCAGGTGGCCACGACGGGTGATCGAGAGGTAGACGACCGCCGTCGAAAGCAAAGCGATAATGGCTGAGACGAGCGCCGGCTGCGTGAGTTCCCACGGCGTGAAGATGAGGCCCACGGATACGGGGATGCAGCTCTGAAAGACCATCGCGCCGCTGATGTTGCCCATCGCCAGAGTGTCCTTGCGCTGCCGCACCCAGATGACGCTGTTGAACTTCTCGGGGAGCTCGGTTGCGAGAGGCGAAAGGATCAACGCCAGGATGAGGACAGGAACGTCGAGGCGGTCGGCCACCGTCTGCACGTTGGCCACGAAAAGCCTGGCGCCGATGATCATGACGGCAAGAGCGCCGAGGAACTGGAGGAGGCTCAGAATAAGCGACGCCTCCTGGGTCGGATAGCGCACGGCCCTTTCGAGATACAGTCTCGCCGGCTTCTCGCCGGTCTCGCCGCCGCCGGTCACCGTCTGGTAGACGTAGAAGGCGTAGAACAGGAGTAGAAGGGCAGCGAACCCAGCCTTAAGGCCGTGGTTGGGGAGGAAGCTGGCGGTAATGGCCAGGATGTACACAACGAGAAAGTACCCCATGTCCCGCCGCAGGATCTCTGCGTTGAGGTGCATCTCCCGCGGCCGCCGCTTCGACCTGGCGAAGGACAGCACCGCGACGCCGGTGACGCAGAAGGCAGCGGTTGAGAGCATGAACGGCGCGCCCAGGATTGCGCCGATGCCTATCTCTTCGTGGGTGGCGCCGCTGCTGAAGAGGATGGCGATGAGCGGGATAAGCGTTTCGGGCATGGCGGTACCGACCGCGGCGAGTATGCTGCCGACGGCGCCCTCGTTGAGGCGCAGGTGGAGGCCAAGCCACTCGACGGCGTTGGTGAAAAGCTCGGCGGCGATCAGGATTATGGCAAGGCTGAGGACGAGCAAGAAGAGCGCTAGCGCCATGGGCGTCCCTGTCCGCCGTTCGGAGGAGGCATCCGGATCATCTCCGGCAGTATACATCACCGCGTGATTCGGCCAAAGGTTGGGGCGCGCGGAAATGCGCCACCGCGGCCTGAAAGGCCGCGGCATGGAGACGGAGAACCGACAACATCGATGAGGCGGTGAGGAGGGTGCCGCGTCGTTCTTTGACAGGCTAAGCGGCAGTTGATATGATCTTGGTGCCCGGTGACGTCCCCCGGATGAGCGGGACGCACCGAGTTGATTTATATGGTGCCAACTCTTGCTGCGCAGGATGGGCTCGCTGCGAGCGGCCTCAGCAATCCCCTCGTTATCGCTATTCTGGCCGTCAGTGTCCTTCTATACGCGCTCGTCAACAGCATCGAGATAGCGATAGTTGCTGCCGACCGCATACGAATCCACCACCTGGCGGAGCTCGGCGACGGACGCGCGCGGGCTATCGAGCGGCTGCGCTCGGACCGCGACCGCTTTTTCGCGGCGATCGTCCTCTTGCAGAACCTGTTCGTCGTCGTAGCGGCAGCGATGGCGAGCGTCCTCGCGGTCGACCTCGTGGGGAATGTCGGCCTCGTCTTCGGTACCCTGATCACCACGCTCCTGCTGGCGCTGTTCGGCGAGTTGACTCCGAAGGTGCTGGCGGCGCAGTCGAGTGAAGGCTACGCCCTCTTTGTGGCGCGACCCGTCGAAGGGCTGCTCCGGCTGGTCAGCCCCGTGATGACGGTCATGGCCGCAATCCCGCAGGCTTTCCGCCGCCTGATCTTCGGGGCAACGCCGCGGACGGCGCCGACGGTCACCGAGTCGGAGCTGCGCATGCTGATCGACATCGGCACGGTGGAGCGTGTGCTCGGCGAGCAGACAGGCGAGCTGCTGGAGAACGTCTTCCAGTTCCGCGACCGCCAGGTGCAGGAGGTGATGGTGCCGCGGACGGAGGTGGTCTGGCTGGAGACGGACGCGACCGTCGGCGATTTCTATCGCGTCTTCGAGGAGACGGGGCACTCCCGCTTCCCGGCGTACCGGGAGAGCGTGGACAACGTCGCCGGCGTGGTGAGCATAAAGGACGTGCTGCGCAGCGTCGCGCGGGGCGAGCTCGACCGCGACAGCCCGATCTTGAGCTGCATGCGGCCGACGTACTTCGTGCCGGATACCAAGCCCGTCGGCGCAGCCTTCCGCGAGATGCAGGCGCAAAACCAGCACATGGCGATAGTGGTCGACGAGTACGGCGGCACGGCGGGAATCGTTACCATCGAGCTGCTGCTGGAGGAGATGGTAGGGCCGGTTGCGGAGGAGCAGGCCGGCGTCGCGAAGGAGTTCGAGCCTATCGACGAGCGCACGTCCTCGGTCGACGGCGGCATGAGCGTCTGGGACGCGAATGAGGAGCTCGGCCTTTGTATCCCGGAAGGCCGCTATGAGACGGTGGCCGGCTACGTGCTGGACCGGCTGGGGCATATCCCAAGGGAAGGCGAGGCGGTGGATGCCGACGGCTTTCGGATGGTCGTCGCGGAGGTGCGCGGGACGAAGATCGAGCGGGTGCTCGTTACGAAGAAGCAGCCATGAAAGTGCAACGTCTGCGTGTCCGGTTCTCGCGCGGCGAGGAGGTGAAGTACATCACTCACCTCGACCTGATGCGCCTCTGGGAACGCGCCCTGAGACGGGCGGGCATCGACGTCGCCTATTCGGAGGGGTTCACGCCCCACGCGCAGATTTCGCTGGCGGCGCCGCTGGCGGTAGGCGTGACGAGCGACGGGGAGCTCCTCGATGTCTTCCTCGCGAGCCGTATGACGCCGCTCGACTTCATGCGCGCAGTCGGCAAGCAGTTGCCCTCTGGCGTCGAGGCGCTGGAGGTGGAGGAGGTAGGACTTCGGGCGCCATCGCTGCAATCGGAGTTGCGGGCGGCGGAGTACGAGGTGTCGCTGCCGGCGACGCTGCCCGAAGAGGACGCGGCGAAGGCCATCGAATCGTTCCTGGCAGCGGAGAGCGTCCCCTGGGAGCAGGTGCGCGACGGGGAGATGCGTCGCTATGACATCCGGGCACTGGTGCAACATCTATGGCTCGGGAGCCCGCAGAACGGCTCGCCGGTCGTCGGCATGCGCGTGCGCGCCGATAGCGGCGGCAGCGGCCGGCCGGAGCAGGTGATAGCGGCGATGGCGCTGCCGGAGCCGATGGGCATTTATCGCCGCAAGCTGGTGCTGGCGGAGAGCTCGCCGGCGCACGAGGCGTGGCGCCGTCAGGGGAGGTTCGCGTAGGCAGCCGATGAGACTGATACTGGCGAGACACGGGGAGACGGCAAGCAACCGCGACGGCCTGGGCCTGGGCCTGCAGGACGTGCCCCTGACGGAGAAGGGCCGTCACCAGGCGGAGGCGCTGGCCGAAGCGCTGGCCGGCAGGGACATCCACGCTGTCTATTCGAGCCCGCTGCGTCGGGCCATCGAGACGGCACAGGCGATTGCATCGCGTCATAGGCTCGACGTCATCGTCGACGAGAGGCTGACGGAGATGGACGTGGGCGACCTGGACGGACTGACGTTCGAGGAGATGCGCGGGCGCTACCCGGAGTTCCTGTCGCGCTGGCTGGGCGAAGAGGCGGGGGCGCTGCGTATGCCCGGCGGCCGCGAGAGCCTCCAGGAGGTGCAGGACCGCGCCAGCGAAGCCGTGCGGCGGATGGCGGAGCGTCACGGCCGCGAGACGGTCGTCGCCGTCACGCACAACTTCACGATCCACGCCCTGCTCTGCGACGCCCTCAACATGTCGATTTGCGACTTCCGCCGCCTGCGCCACGACCTGGCAGCGATCAGCACCCTCGATATCCGCGACGGACGCGCCATCGTCGTCCACCTCAACGATACGTGCCACCTGGAGGCGTGCGGCCTCGCGGAGGCACGGGCGTGGCCGGTGCGCCGTCCGCAGGGGTGATTCCGGCGTCAATGTGAGAATGCGGCTTCGCCTTTCCGTTATTGATCCCCTGTGCTACAATGACTGCAAAATAGGCGAAACCTCGCGACAGCCCCCTTTTTGACGCTTGGAGGGCTCTCGCGCGGCTCCGTCCCGATACTTAGAGGAGGCCCGTGCGTCTTGACTAACGATCCATCGCCTGATTCGGAAGGCAACACGACCGAGGGTTACCAGGATATGGCAGCCCTGTTGGAAGGGGAGTCCCTGGAGTACAAGAGTCTTCGGCGCGGCGATATTCTTGAGGGGGTAGTAGTGGGCTCCGACCGCGATGGAATGGTCGTGGACGTCGGGACGAAGTCGGAAGGAGTCGCCCCCCCCAGCGAAATGCATTCCTTGGGGCCAAACGTGGAAACGTGGCCCGGCTCTGGTGACCGCGTCCTAGTCTATGTCATGCAGCCGGAAACGCCGGAGGGGCAGGTGCTCCTCTCGCTCGACCGCGCACGCGGCGAGAAGGGCTGGCGCATACTGCAGCAGCGCTTCGATGAAGGCGAGAGCTTCGAGGTCACGGTTGGCGGCTACAACAAGGGTGGCCTGCTGGTGAACGTCGAAGGGGTGCACGGGTTCATTCCGTTCTCGCAGTCCGTGAGCGCGCAGTCGCCGGCGGAAGGCGAAGAGAAGGAGAGCGAGGCTCCACCCGAGGCGGTAGTCGGCAGGACGCTGCTGGTGAAGGTCATCGAGATCAACCGCGCGCGCAATCGCGTCATCCTGTCGGAGCGTGCGGCGTTGCAGGACTGGCGCGCCCTCCAGAAGGACCGCCTGCTGGACGAACTCCAGGAGGGGGAGATCCGCAAGGGTCGAATCAGCAGCATCCGCAGCTTCGGCGTATTCGTCGACATGGGTGGCGCCGACGGCCTGGCGCACCTCTCCGAGCTATCGTGGGAGCGCGACAAGACGCCGGAGGAGCTATACCACGTCGGCCAAGAGGTCGACGTTTACGTGATGAAGGTGGACCAGGAGGCGAAGAAGATAGCTCTGAGCATCCGGAGGGCACAGCCTGAAAGATGGGAGGAGATTGTCGATAAGTACACTGTCGGGCAGATCGTGACCGGCACGATCACGAAACTGGTAACCTTCGGCGCTTTCGCCCGCATCGAGGGCCCGGTCGAGGGGTTGATCCACGTATCGGAGCTGGTGAACCGGCGCATCGCTCACCCGCGCGAGGTCGTGAAAGAGGGAGACGTGGCGCCGCTGAAGATCGTCCGCATCGAGCGCGACCGCCAGCGGTTGGGGCTCAGTCTGCGCCAGGCTCACGACGAAGCGGAGGACTTGGGCTTCGTCTTCGACAAGGACGGTCGGGTGGTGGGCTTGCCCGGCGGTGTGCCGCAAAAGGGCGCGAAGGATGAGGGCGAGGAGGATGAGGAAGCGGAGGCACCGGAGGCCGCCATCGAAGAGGTTGCCGCTGCGGAGGAGGAGACAATTGTAGAGGAGGCGGCGGGACTGGAGACAGCCGCTGCGGAGGAGGAGGCAATCGTAGAGGAGGCGGCGGAACTGGAGACAGCCGCTGCGGAAGAGGAGGCAATCGTAGAGGAGGCGGCGGAACTGGAGGCAGCCGCTGCAGAAGAGATAGAGGCCTCGGAGGCGGAAGAGGCGCCATCGGAGGAGCCCGCCGCTGAGGAGAAGACTGAGGTGGTCGAGGAGGAAGCCGCAGAGACCGAAGCCATCGAGACAGCGGCTGCGGACGAGATAGCGGCCTCGGAAGAAGAAGAAGCGCCGGCGGAGAAGACTGAGGTGGTCGAGGAAGAGGCCGCAGAGACCGAAGCCATCGAGACAGCGACCGCGGACGAGATAGCGGTCTCGGAAGAAGAAGAAGCGCCGGCGGAGAAGACTGAGGCGGTCGAGGAGGAAGCCGCAGAGACCGAAGCCATCGGGACAGCGGCT
>JBGQNJ010000006.1:0-12118 GCA_041501065.1 Dehalococcoidia bacterium | reverse complement strand
CTAGCAGCGGGAATCGTCGGCTTGCGCCTGGCGGCGCGCGTAGCGGCCTTTTGGCCGTCGTAGCGTAGCCGCAAGCTGGGCCGCGTCCGCTTGCGACGCCTCCAGGGCTCGCGCCGGCCACGCCACAAAGCCGCAGTTGACGCAGTAGAGCGTCCCGTCACGCTCGTAGCCATCGAGGACGACCGTCTTTTCGGGGCGACGCGGTGATTGCAGCGGGCATTTGCCACACGGCTTCGCCTTCGAACTCGACGCGAAGCGTGTCGTGCTTGCCCACCCAAAAGGGGTTCTCCCACGCGCTAGGACCGGAAGACGGGTCCCAGGTCACGCGGTAGAGCGTGCCAGCGTCCTCAACGGCCACAATACACGCCGTATCGAATCTCCGAAGCGGCGCAAGATAGGGGTCGATTTTCCCGCGCCGACCGCCTCGCTGCGGTGTTTCTATTTCAATCTGCTTGGCCGCAGCACATGTCACGGTGTCCCCGTCATGCGTAAAGACAATGCGGCGGATCTTCCTGCTCAACTTCTGCCTCCTGGCTGTCAAGGTGGCTGCCGAACCCAACAGAAACGCCTCTCCGATCACGGTCTTCGCATTCGGAGAGGCGCTGTTTTCATGGTGGAGACGGGGGAGAATTGAACTCCCCGTCCAGAAGAAGAACGTCCTGAGTCTACTACAAGCTTAGCCGGCTCTTTGATGTCGCGCGATGGGCTCCTGCCGACGGGATACCACCGCGCCAGTCGGTGAGTCTTTAGCGGCCCTTACCGACATCGGGACCGCTGCACTCCGGCATTGCGTCGCCGCTTCCCAGCCCACCGGAGCGAGGCCGGGAGCGACGTAGCCGCCCTGTTTAGGCGGCTAGGGCAAACTCTCGTTCGCCAGTTGTTTTTTTGCCACCTGTTTTGCGAGGGTGATGGCACCTCGGCTTGCAACTCAGATCCGTCGTTCCCTGTCGAGCCCTTTCGTCCCCACACGTATTATATCGTCTCGCGCACGCCTTGGCTAGCGGCGTATGGCGCGCTGCATCTGCCGTTCCGCCTCCCGTTTCGCTATCGCCTCCCGCTTGTCGTGGCTCCGACGCCCGCGCGCCAGCGCCAGCTCCACCTTTGCGCGACCCTTCTTCAGGTACAGACGCAGCGGGACCAGCGTCAGGCCCTTCTCCTCCAGCGCCGCGCTCAGCTCCCGCATCTCGCCCTTGTGCAGCAGCAGCTTGCGCTTTCGCGTCGGCTCGTGGTTGAAGCGGCCCGCGGCGGGGTATTGCGCGATGTGCGCGCCGAGCAGCCATAGCTCGCCGTCATCCGGCCGCGCGAACGCCTCGCGAAGGCTCACGCGTCCGGCGCGGATCGACTTTATCTCCGTGCCGGTGAGGACGAGGCCCGCCTCCACGGTCTCGAGGATGTGATAATCGTGGAGCGCCTTGCGGTTGACGGCGATAACCTTCTCCGCCACAGCTCCCTCCGTTGCGTGATATCGTCGCCTCGCTGCTACTGCAGGCCGCGGAGGTAGTCGATGGCGCTCAGCAGTTGGGTGTCCCGGTGCGCGTCGACGTCCGCAGCCGTCAGGCTCACCTGGATGTCGGGGGTGATGCCGACCTTGTCGATGCCGACCCGCTTCGGCGTGAGCCAGCGGGCGATGGTGACGAACAGGGCGCCGCGGTCATCGCTCAGCTTCTCGGAGCGGTTCACGGTGCCCTTGCCGAACGTCTTCTCGCCGATGAGCGTAGCGCGGCCGTTATCATGCAGCGCCGCCGACAGGACTTCCGAGCCGCTGGCGCTGTAGCCGTTCACCAGCACGGTGAGCGGTATCTGTGCCGCCTCGCCGCCGCTCTGGGCGCTGTACACCTTCTCGCCCTGATCGCGGTCCACTTCGACCAGGATCGTCCCGTTGTCGAGGAACATGTCGGCGACGTCGACCGTCGTGTCGAGCAGCCCGCCCGGGTTGCCCCTGAGATCGAGGATCAGACCCTTGTAGCCGCCCTTGGTGACCCCTTCCAGTTCCGGCTTGAGTTGCGACACCGTGAGCGAGGTGAACTCGCGGATCTGGATGTACGCCAGGTCCTTCACCTCGGCGCCGCTGCTGTCCTGCAGGATGCCTCCGGGCGGCTGGCGCGACACGCTTTCGACCTTTATCTCGTCGCGCGTGAGCGTGAGCTCTTCGGTCTGGCCGTCCGAGTGCAGAATCTTCAGGCGCACGTCGGTGCCCTTCGGACCGCGTATCTTCGATACCGCCTGGTCGATGTTCCAGCCGTCCGTCGATTCGCCGTTGACCTCGAGGATGACGTCACCGGTGCGAATCCCGGCCGCCTCCGCGGGCGAGCCCTTGATCGGCGATAGGATGACGATTCTGCCGTCCTGTTGCGTCACGTTAGCGCCGATGCCCTCGAAGATGCCCGACGGCATGATACTGACGCCGTAAGTCTCCGGGTCGACGTAATAGGTGCCGGTGTCTGACAGCGACTTGACCATGCCGCTTATCGCCGCCTGCGACAGGGCCTTCCCGTCGATGACGGACTGGTCGACGTAGTCCCGTTGCAGCAGTCCGTAGATCTCATAGAGAGCGTCGAAGTCGGGCGCGCCTTCCGTGGCGCTCGCGCTGGCCCGCCCGTCGTCGCCGCGATTCCTCTCGAACGTCACCCCCAGGGCGAACGCAACGGCGGCGAGAGTAGCCACCAGGATAGCCAGTACCGTCCACTTAGCCGCTTTCGACATTCAGATGCGCTCCTCGTCGTGTAGAAGGAGAGGGATCATTGCGATTCAGTCTAGCATCTCACCGCAGCGCCCGCAATTTGAGATTACGCGATGGGAGGCGTCGACGGATAGGGCGAGGCTTTACATAACGCTAACTGGGCTGTCTGGCCGACGCTCTCGCGCTGGACGAGGCCCGCGAACGCCTACCTGACCTTTCGCAGTGGCATCTGTGGGCGCTTGAAGGTCCGAGTGTCGTCCTTCGAGGCATACAGGGCACGGTCCGCCTCGTGGAGAAGCTCCTCGGCGCTGCTCGCGTCTTCGGGGAACGTCGCCACGCCGGCAGAGATGTCGAGGGCGACGTTTGCCAGCAGGCCGCCTCCCCAGTCTCGTCGTTTCGACACGACGTCCCTTATCTTAGCGGCCGTGTTTCTTGCGGCTTCGCCGTCGGTCTCCGGTAAAATGAGCCCGAACTCGTCGCCGCCGTAGCGCGCGGCGATGTCGCTGGAGCGCACGTTCTCCGCAATCAGACGCCCCAGAAAGCTCAGCAGCTCGTCGCCGATGAGGTGCCCATAGTGGTCGTTCACCTCCTTGAAGTGGTTGGCGTCGAGCATTACGACGCTGAGCCGGTGGCCGTAGCGCCGCGCGCGTTCGAACTCGGAGCGGAGGTGGTCATGGAAATAGCGGTGATTGTGGAGGCCGGTGAGGCTGTCATGGTAGGCCAGATGCCGCAGGCTCTCGCTTAGGCGCTCCAGGTGCTCTGAGTAGGACCTCTCCAGCCCGACGTTCGCCCGTCCTGCCTGCGTCACCACAAGAACCGTGTAGAGCGCGACGAGGAGAATCAGGGCGATGCCAACGACCCTGTGGGCCGAAGGCGACAAGAGAGAGTCACCCGACTGCGACCACACCACGAGAGCCAGGAAGACGACGATTCCCGTCGCGCGCGCGAGCCATTTCGCTCGGCTGGACACAGCATTGTTCTGCCCGGCCTCCGTCGTCGCTTCGGCCAGAGATGGCGTGTCAGCCGAGACCGGACTCTGTTCCCTCATACGGCCTCCGCGCTCGCGTCAAAACGTGCGGGGTTCTGTCCGAACGCTTGTTCGCAGCCAGAGCGCGTCGATGCCGGCTGCTCCGACGCCGGGCAGAACGATCTCACATACAAGATATACGGAAAGTGCTTCGGTAGCCCGGCTGCCGTATCTCGCATCCTGCGGGACAGAGACCTTAGGCCCGTTGCTTTGCGTCCCCGCCTTTCGGAGGGTTTGCCCTTATCGAGCACCTTGTTGGGAACACGCGTTCCCACATAGATAATCGGCCGTGGGTGCCACTTCCTTGAAGCCGCTTCTTTTGGCGACTCCCCAACGGTGGACTGCACATAACTACCATAGTGCGATCATACGCTGCGAGGTTGCTTGGCCCGCTGCCGCACGACTTCAGGACGGCGCTTGTTGTGAGCTACGAGTGAGATGGTATATGAGCGCCTGTCGGCAGGCGCTAGGGGTCGGTCGGCGGATCGTCCCAGTTGTGACAAGGATAGCCGCCCTTCGAAAGCTCGACGAGGGGGCCTGCGCCCTCGGAGTCCCCGTGCGCCTGGCGCCAGCGCGCAAGGACCTGTGACGTCGACTTCTCGAAGTCAACTGCGCGCAGCTTCCTCTTCCAGCGCTTTCGAATCGGTACTCTACCGCCCTGGAGGAGGTCGGCCGGGAGCATCAGCAGCGCCGCGAGGATCGTTGCTATGGCGAGGGAGAAGACCAGGATTGGCTGCGCGCCCGCCACTAGGGCTATCGCTGCCAGCCCGACCGTGCACGCTGCTGCCAGCATCCCTTGCCAGGCCGGTAGGTTCCAGAAACAGACCTCAATTGACACCCGCTTCGTCTCAGGCTTGGAGGCGTGGGAGTGGAGCGACGGTTTTCGGGAATCCGCTCTGTCGTATTGCGAGCGCAGGTCCGGCGAACCGAGGACCTGGAAGGCCCGGTTGAGCTCCTCGAGGGCGTGGCCGGCAAAAGCGTCGCGGTCCATCTCGATCTTGTACTTGCGCGCCAGGTGCCAGTACGCCTGGACGATCATCGTGTGGTCGGCGCTGGGATGAAGTTGCAGGACTTCGTAGTAATCCCGTTCCTCCATCGCTTCGCCCTCCTGGAATCGCGATTCCGAGCTTCAAAGGCAATAAGTATAACGTGGTTCCACCCCGAAGATATCACGTTGGCGCGACCTCCCTCATTCCATGCAGGCGCACGGCGGTGGAATTCGAATGAACCTGACCGCTTCCGTGGCTTCGCGGCGGCCGGTGCTGAGTTATGTCAACATTTCCCTAACCTTCTGCTGTACCTCCGATAGCTCCGGGAAACGTCCGGTCGCGGCCTTGGAGTAGACCACCTGCCCGTTCACCGTCACTTCGAATCTCCCCGCGCCGGAGGGGACGAGCCTCAGCGATTCAGCCCGTTGCCCCAGTTCTGAGAGCAGCTCAGCCGCCATCCAGGCGGCTCTAAGGGTATAGTCTCAAGGCGTGCAGTACTCGATCTCGATCGTCAGCTTGTCGCTCATACTCTTGTCCTCCAGACTACGGGCGTGTTAAATGGATCAACGCGCCGTCCCCCTATGATAAAAGGGCTGGCGCCGTTGTCAATCCACCTCAGCGGCTGGATGCGAGGGAGAGCGTCATGAGCCTCTGCCTCCGTGCTCTTGCAGTTTTGGTTTGCCTGCTGTCGGCTACCGCGTTCGCCTGCAGCGGCAGCGAGAAACCCACTTATCTTGCGCTCGGCGACTCTTATGCCGCGGGCGTCGGCGCCTCCAACAAGAGCAACGGCTACGTCCCCCTCTTTCTTTCTTTTCTGGAAGGCAGCAAGGCTGAGAGCCTCTCGTTGCGCAACCTGGCTGTCGGTGGGGAGAGCACTGCCTCGATGATTGCAAAGGGGCAGTTCGGCATGGCGCTGGCCGAGCTGCGGTTCCGCAACCAGGACAACAACCCCAAGAACGACGTGTTCGCGCTAACAATCGACATCGGCGGAAACGACCTGCTGGACCTCGCGGAAGAGGGGCAGCCCTGCGCGCCGCCGGCGTCGGCCACCGACGCAGCCTGTTCGTCGGCCCTCGCCAGGGCCCTCGAAGCGGTGTCACAGAACCTGACGGCGATCCTGCGGTCACTGCGTGTCGCCGCCGGCCCGGACGTGCGGATCCTCGTCCTCGACTATTTCAACCCCTACTCAGGAACGGGGAAGCCCCTGGAGAAGGCGAGCGACCTTGTCCTGCCGCTCCTCAACAAAGAGATCAGCGACGTCGCCGCCACGCCCGGTATCGACGCCGACGTGGTGCAGACCTTCGCCGCCTTCCAGGGCAAGGGGGCTGAGCTCACGAACGTCAACGGTCCCGAGGGCGATTTTCACCCCAACGATGCCGGCCATCGCGTGTTGGCCGATCTCGTAATCGCCGCCTACGAGAAATAGCGACGGCCCAACACCGGCGTCGACGTCCATGGCCCGCAGAGGTTGACTTTTCTCTTCAGACCCTCTATCTTTACCCCCGATCAGCCGGCCGTCAGACAGAGAAAGGTGGGGAGGGCTAGAAGCATGGATAGAGGCTTCTGGCAGAAGCGAATGTCAAGACGGCGGCTCCTCGGCGCCACCTCGCTGGCTATCGCCGGCAGCGGTGCCAGTCTCCTCCTACCGCGTCGCACACCTGCTCGTTCCGCTGCCCAGAACGACTTCGTAATCGCCGAAGACATCCGCCACACACCCGTCGAGCTGGCCGGCGGCCAGTTGCAGGGCCTCAGGTGGGACACGCCTGCTGGACAGCCCGCTCTGCGAGCAGCCTCCTCCTCGGGCGGCGTCTACACCTCGCCCATCGTCAAGACGAGCTTCCCTTCGACGCACATCGGCCTCCACTGGACCGCCGACGCCCCCAACAGCGACCAGATCAGCTTCGAGCTGCGCACCTCCGCTGACGGCTGGACCTGGTCGCCCTGGCAGTGCGTCTACATCGAAGCCGAGCCACAGCAGAACCCGCGCGGCGAGCGGTTCGGCGCCCTCATCTGGGCCGGTGGCGCACGTTATGTCCAGTATCGGGCCGCCTTCCCTGCCGACACGCCCGATGCGACCGCGCTGCGAAACGTCACCATCACCGTCCTCGCCGCGGCGCCGCCGGCGACCCTACAGGCCGCCCGCACCAGGCGAACGCCGACGCCGAAACCGACCGCCGGAAAAACGCCTGCTCCCACCCACGACGCCGGCAGCCTCGACCCGCCGTTCGGCAGCGACGTCCTGATCAGCCGCGAGACCTGGGGCGCGCCCGAAAGCTATCGCTATGACTCCCGCGGCTACGAGGCCTGGCCGCGCATGTACATCCCGACGAAGAAACTGATCGTCCATCACACCGCTGGCTTGTCGAACACGAACCCGCAGGACCCCACCTTCCCCTATCCCAACTACAGCGCCGATCAGGCCGTCCAGGAAGTGCGTGGCGTTTACTACTACCACGCCATAACCCTCGGCTGGGGCGATATCGGCTACAATGCCCTCGTGGACCGCTTTGGGCGCGTCTTCGAAGGGCGTCGCGGTCGCGACAGCGGCCCGGACGGTGGGCGCGAGATCGTCAGCCCTGACGTCGTCGCCGGCCACGCGCTCAATTGTAACGAGGGGACTGCCGGCGTTGCCTGCATCGGCAACTTCGAGGAGAACCAGCTTGGCCCCAACGAGCAGACGATGCTCAGCACCCTCGTCGAGTTCCTCACCTGGTCGTGCCGTCGCTTCTACATCTGGCCCAACGCTTCGTCCGATTTCCTGCAGGTCAACTGGGTCTGGCGACAGGGCATCCAGGACATCGCCGGGCACCGCGAGGTCAATCAGACCGCCTGCCCCGGCCAGTACCTCTACCCCTATCTGCCCAACATTCGACAGAGCGTCGCCGAGCGCGCGGCCGGCCTCGCCATCATCAAGCCCGCGGCACAGATCACGGGCCTTCCCTCGCAGGCCAATATCGATGCCCACTCCGCTACCTTCTCCTGGAAGTCGCCGGATAGCTCCTCCGCGGAGTTCTCCTACTACCTGGAAGGCTGGATCCCGAACCTCGATACCGACGAGGAGTACTACATCACCGGCTTCACCGCCGACAAGCGACCCGCCTGGTCTTCCTTCGGCAGCGCCACCTCCGCGACACTCAAGATCCCGGAGCCGGGCCGCTACACCTTCCACGTCCGTGCCCGCGACAGCAAGAGCGACGGCGCCTACGAGTCCAACTGGACGTTCGTTGCCCAGTCAGGCGCCGCCACCACCTATACCGTCGGCGTCCCCGGCGTCACCAAGAACTAGCGTCCGCCCCCGTCATTCGACGCCCACATCCGATTTCCAACGAGTGTTATGTTAAGTCCTCCCCTGTCCTGGCTGACCCAGCGCGATTGGGAACGCGGCAGCGAGGCGGTGCAGGCGCGCCTGCCGCGGCAGCGAGAAGGTGCAGGCGAGCCTGCTTGACCCTTGGCCCCACGGCTTTATCATTGCCGTAGGACCCCCAGCGCCATCGTCGAGGGAACGCGCCCGGCGCGCCGACGCACTAGAACGGAGAAACGCATGACCACCATCCTCGAGCGCTATCGTGCCCTCCACCCTCGCTCGGCCGAGCTCCACAAGCAGGCCGCGCGCAGCTTCCCCGACGGCGTCACGCACGACATCCGCCACTTCGCGCCCTTCCCCATCTACGTCGATCACGCCCTGGGCGCCCGCAAGTGGGACGTCGACGGCAACGAGATCATCGACTACACGATGGGCCACGGCGCCCTCCTCCTCGGCCACGCCCACCCGACGCTCGTCCGCGCCGTCACGCGCCAGATAGCGAAAGGCACGCACTACGGCGCCTCGACGGAGCTGGAGATGGAGTGGGCCGGCTGGATAAAGAAGCTCGTCCCTTCGGCGCAGAAGGTGCGATTCCACTCCTCCGGCACCGAAGCGACGATGATGGCCGTGCGACTGGCCCGCGCCTACACCGGCCGCAACAAGCTGGTGCGCTTCGCCCTCAACTTCCACGGCTGGAACGACAGCGTCGTCGGCTACGTGCTGCCCGAAGAGACGCTCCCCCGCTCGCCCGGCATCCCGCCCGCCTACCTCGGCGAGCAGATCGTCCTGCCGCAGAACGATATTCGCATGCTCGCCTGGACGCTTGCCGAGGAGAAGGACGTCGCCGCCGTCATCGTCGAGCCGACCGGCGCCTCCGCCAGCACCGTGCCCATCGACCTCGAGTTCCTCGCCTTCATGCGAGAACGCACGGCCCGCGAGGGCGTCCTGCTCATCTTCGACGAGGTCGTCACCGGCTTCCGCGTCGGGCCCGGCGGCGCCCAGGAGCGCTTCGGCATCATGCCCGACCTGACGGCGCTGGCGAAGATAGCCGCCGGCGGCCTCCCGGGAGCTGCCATCGCCGGCCGCGCCGACATCCTCGACTGCATCGAGTTCCGTCGCGATGCCGAGTGGAACGCCCACGGCCGCGTCGCCCACCAGGGCACCTTCAACGCCAACCCGCTGTCCGCCGCCGCCGGCATCGCCATGCTGGAGACGATAAGCGACGGCAAGGCGCAGGCCCACGCCGAAGATATGGCGAAGCGACTCTGCCGCGGCGCCAATCGCATCATGCGAAAGCTGGGCGTGGAGGGCTGCGCCTACACGTTCTCGTCCATGTTCCACATGTCGATAGGCGTCGACTGCCCCGAGCCGGCGGACGGCTGGGAGTGGCGATGGGACGGCGCACCGGGCGCGAGTGTGCCCATGACGCCGCCGAAGGTGGTGGCCGCGTTCCGTCAGGCGATGCTGAACAGCGGCGGCGGCGACTTCATGCGGACCGGCGGCCTGACCTCCGCCGTGCACGACGAGAAGGACATCGGCCAGACCCTCGCCGCCCTCGAACCCGCGCTAGCGGAGATGAAAGCTGAAGGTATTCTCTGATAACGCGCCCCTTTTCGCACAAATGTGTTGACACTGAAGGGTGGGGATGCTTCAATGACGATTATGGTGGCACAAGCGGAAAAGCTCTTTGTCTCTCCTCCTAGAACATGCGGCTGTCCCCCAAATCGTCTCAGCTGCCAGTCCGCCAAAGAATGGATCAAGTGCCAGCTTGGGGTTTGGCGCTTCACCTATGAAGGCAGGGACATGCGGGACAAGAGCCTCCACCCTGCCACATTCCCGATAGCGCTGGCGCGACGGGCAATTGACCTTTTTACACACGAGGGCGAACTTGTCCTAGACCCGTTCGTCGGCAGCGGCACGACTCTCATCGCTGCGCAGGATTCTCGAAGAAACGCCGTTGGGTTCGACCTTCAAGAGGCATACGTTGAGCTCTCTCGCGGGAGGCTCAACGGAAACTCTCGTGAGCCGCTTTCCAAAGGCTCCCGGCAGATTCCGATTTGCGATGATGCGCGAAATGCCTCCCAGTACTTGGAGCAGGCCGCTGTCAAGCTAATCTTCACCTCCCCACCATACGCGAACCTACTAAACAGGCGTCGGCTTAACAAGAGCAGGCGAACGCACGACCGGAAGAACGGACAGTATCTGCAGGTTGAGCAGTACTCTCAGGATCCTAGAGATCTGGGCACCTTGGCGATGGACGCATATTGCGCCGAAATGGCGAGCATCTTCGAGTCACTCCTTCCCGCCCTGAAACCCGGTGGCCATTGCGTCATTGATGTGCCCGACATGTGGTGGGAAGACCAGCGGATCACCTTGCACATCGGACTCGTGGACGCGCTGCGTCGGGTCGGTTATGAACTGAGAAACATCATCATTTGGGATCGAACCAACATCGTAAACAGGATTGGCATTTTCGGGTGGCCGAGCAACTACATCACGATGGGCACCACCTTCGAATACCTTCTTGACTTCCGGCGGCCCCGCGCATAGCGATGGACGAGACGACTGATCGAACGCTGGAAAAACTAAGGCGGTTCCGCAAGGAACGGATGCCCCCATCTCTGACCGTGGTTAGAGAGGCCTGTCGCCGCCTAGACTGTCTGCCGAACCGCCGGTCATCCGAGGAGGTTAGAAGTCAGTTCAACTCACTTCTTCGTGCCCTTTTCGACGAGACGCTTGTGGTTTTGGAGGAATTCGAGGCGGACATCGACGGCCGTCAAGTTCTGCAGGAGCTGGTTGTTCTTGGCCGTTCAGACGTCCAGAGTGAACGCGACCAAATGCGCGTTGATGGCGATGACGCTCAGGCCCTGGAGGGCGCAGTTGCACGGCTGCTACGAAGGTGGCATCGCGTATTACGGGGCGTGTTCCTGAGCGTGTCTCAGTCAAGGAAGCAGCGCGGCGGCAAAGACTTCGAGTATCAGATTCAAGTATTGCTGGAATTGGCTGAGATTCCCCACCAAGTTCAGTCGAAACGGGAGCGAGCGGATTTCATACTTCCCTCGTCGGAACTATTGGAGACTGATCGGCCTCGGGCCGTCCTTCTCTCCGCAAAACGAACCCTACGAGAAAGATGGCAGGAGGTCGTTGACGAGTTGCAGAGGGTAAACTGCCCTAATACCTATCTCGCCACGGCTGATGAAGAATTCACATCGAGTGTGGCGAACGAGATCAAGAAGCGCAACATCTACCTTGTGACGTGGGATGACGTGAAGAAGGAGCGCTTCGCAAACGATCCCGGAGTCGTGAGTTACTCTAAGTTCATGCAAGATATCTGTACCCACTTCTTGCCTCAGTGGAATCCAATCCGCTAGTCCAATTGGCGCTGCTGCGCTTGCTCGTCCGACTTTGGGGTCTACAGTGGAAGTAGGCGCGGCCCACCACCCCGCGACAGGCAGGGCCCGCCGGAGCCGCTATCCCCTATAGCAGTAGTGCCACATCCCCCTTCCAGACGAACCTCCCGACGTGCTCTAATGACTTCATGCGCTCTCCAATCTCCACACACCGTCTCTCACCCGCGCCTCGCAAATCCGCCGATTCGGAGAGTGCAGAGAGGGCCGAGCCCTCGCTGCCGGGGTCCAAGGGGTGTCCCCTTGAGAAACCACTTATCTGGGGTGGGATGGTGGGGAGAATGCGCTCATGATGCTCGCAGCGGCAGCGGGCAGGCGCCACGATGCGCCAGCGTTCACGCTGGCGTCTTGAATTGCGGACAACCGCGACATGTAGGGGCGCATCGCGATGCGCCCTTCCCTCCGTCGTGCCGTCGCCGGTGCCACATCCCCCTTCCAGATGGACCTCCCGACGTGCTCTAATGACTCCATGCGCCCTCCAATCGACGCCCTTACCCTGACCGCCGCCGGACCCGTCCGACGCACCGCGAACGCGCCCGAAATCGCCCGCAAAACGGTTGCGGTTCTTGAATCTGAGTGCGCACTTCGCGAATCTAAACGCGAGTGCAAAAAACATTGAATTCAAATACTCAATCAAGCGCTGCCGCTTTGCTCACGCCCTCGCGACGCCTACAATAGAACTGGGCACGCGGCAGCGAATCGGTGCAGGCG
>JBGQNJ010000005.1:0-12133 GCA_041501065.1 Dehalococcoidia bacterium | reverse complement strand
TCGACATCGCCTCGCTTCCCGGCGCGGGCGCGGCCGGCGGGCTCGGCGGCGGGCTGGTCGCCTTCATGGGGGCGCACATCGCATCCGGCGCGGAGCTCGTCGCCGAGGCCATAGGCCTGCCGCAACGCATCGCCGCCGCCGACGTGGTCTTCACCGGCGAAGGGTGTCTCGATGCTCAGACCGCCTACGGCAAGTCGGTGGCTGTCATCGCGCGCCTGGCGAAAGAGCGCGGCCGGCCGGTCATCGCCCTGGTCGGCAGCGAAGCGGGAGATGCGTCGACATCCGGCCTCGGTGCCGTCGTTCCGATCGCGAAAGGGGCAATGACAGAAACGGAGATGCTCGAGCAGGCGGGATCGCTATTGTCCGGCGCGGCGGAGCGGGCGGCGCGGCTACTCCTCGTTGGGCGGTCGCTCGCGCCCTGACGCATCTGCCTCGCCTTCCTCGATTGCGGCCTCTTCGGGAAGTGCGCGCGGGTAGTTCAGCAGCAGCAGCACGAGCAACGCGATCGCCACCCCTATCGGCAGCACGAGTCCGCCCCAGCCTACGTCGTTCCTCGCGCCATGAAAGATGCCTGCACAGATCGCCAGCAGTTGCTCGATGACCCCCAGCCAGAGGATGAATCGATAGCGGGTGGGGTGAACCACCGCTATCAGGTAGAGGACGGCGGTCACGAAGAGGGCGCCGCTGAACGCTCTGCCGGCCAGCACGCCGGTCGGCTCGACGGCGTCTTTGAGCCTGAACAGGAAGCTGTGGAAAACGAGTTGCACGGCGCCGCCGAGCAGGTCCCAGGCGGCCATGAGCAGGAATATCAGGCGCAGCGACCGTTCAGGAACAAGTCTCTCCTGGAAGTTCGCCAAGGTCCCTCTCCCCCTTTCAAGCGAGACTCACTTCGATTCTAACATACAGGACAAGACGCGCCGGGGTTGTTTCCGGCGGACGCGTGGTAGGAGCTAGTCGAGGCCGAGCTCGACGAGCGATTCCTCGGAGAGACCGAAGAAGTGCGCGATCTCGTGGAGGACCGTCGCGCGGACCTCCCGCACCAGGTCCGATTCGCTAGGAAAGTCCCGCTCCAATGGCTCGCGGAAGAGCGTGATCTTGTCCGGCATCTCGAATCCGTGGCTGCCGGTCCTCTCGCTCAGCGGCACACCGTCGTACAGCCCGTAGAGGCGATCGCCCCTCTTCGAGCCCGACGCCCGGAAGTCGGACGGGCCGGGCCGCCTTTTGACGACGATATCAACGTTCGCCAGATGCGCTTTGAACGGCTCCGGTATCTCTGCCAGTGCCTCGAGAACGAGTCGATTGAAGCGGCGGGGTCTCATCGTCATTGCCGTGTGCGGGAGATCGAGGTGCGGCGTTCAGGCGCCAGGCTTGCGGGGCTGGTCCTGACTGAAACACTCCCAGAGGGCCTGATAGCCCTTGCCCAGGATGGCGTTCCGAATCTCTTCTCTTTCCAGCGCCAGCATCTCCTGGAAGACTTCCTCGCAGAGCTGCGCAGCGCCCGGGCTGTCCGAGTCTATGATGCGGCGCACGATTATCGGCCAGACGCCTGAGGTCGCCAGGCTCTCGATGTGCTTCGGCCACCAGACGGAGCAGATCTTCTCGGGAATGCGGAAGCGGGGGCGAAGCTGCTTCAGGCTGCGAAAGCGCTCTTCGGCCGTCTTCACCGGCGGCACCAGCTTCAGCATGGGGCCATCTATGGGGGTGAAGCGGGCATCGATGAGCAGCCGCTGACTGAGGACTACGAACCGGAGCGTCATTACTTCCGCCGACTCGACGGTCTGAGCTATCTCCTCGACATTCAGCTCGTAGTCGTTGTCCATGACCTCTTCTCGGCAAAGTACCCCGCCCTAGAGCCTCATCGATTGTAGCACCGGCGAAAGCCGCGCTCAAGGGGCGCGCCCCCAGCGACGGGTTGTCGAGGGTCGCGCCGAACTGCTAGAATCGATACCTGCCCCATGAATCGCCGTCAGTCCCCCGGAGGTTGGGATGCAATCCGGGAAGATTTCGCAGCTTCGCCCGTCAGCGGATGGACCCGCATGAGCTACGCCACGGCCTTCGAGAGCTTCGATGCCCTGCGTGACGACTGGCTGACGCTCCTGTCGCCGCCCAGGGCGCGGCAGGTCTTCCAGCATCCGCGCTGGCAGCAGGTCTGGCTCGGCGAGTTCGACCGGCAAGACGACGCGCGGTTCCTGACGGTGCGCGACGGCGCAACGCTCACCGGCCTGGCGTCGCTAGTAGTCGATGGAGAGCGCGTCTCCTTCCTCGGCGACAGCAGCATCTGCGACTACATGGACTTCCTGATTTCGCCCGGAAAGGAAGAGGACGCCCTTTCCGCGATCATCGATGCCCTGCTCACGGAAGGCCACAGAGAATTCGATTTCTGGGGCCTGCGGTCCGGCTCGCCGACGCTGTCGCTCCTCCCGCAACTGGCCGGGCGGCGCGGCCTCGACGTCCGCATCGAGGACGAGGCGGTCTGCCCGCAGCTCGATCTGCCCGCGACGTGGGAGGAGTACCTGGAGCTGCTCGGGGGGAAGAACCGTCACGAGCTGCGTCGGAAGATGCGCCGCCTCGAGAAGACGGCCGGAGCGATGGGGCTGCGCGTGCTCTGCTCACCGCAGGAGTTCGAGCAGGGAATGGATGACTTCCTCCGCCTGATGACGCTGAAGTCGGACAAGGCGCAGTTCATGACGCCGGAGATGGATCGCTTCTTCCGCCGAGTGGGCGTGGCATTGGCGGAGGAAAGACTCGCCGGGCTGTACATGTTCGAGGTCGACGGCCGGCGCGTCGCCTCCACCCTCTGCTTCGAGGACAAGGACGAGACGCTGATCTACAATAGCGGCTACGACCCGCAATACGCTTTTCTGTCGGTCGGCCTGCTGTCGAAGGCCGCCTGCCTGCGCCATGCCATCGACGACGGCAGAAAGCATCTGGACTTCCTTCGCGGCAGCGAGCCATACAAGTACGACCTGGGCGGAAAAGACCACCAGGTTTATCGCTGCCTTATCAAGAAGGGCTGAATCGGGCTAGAATAGGGGCAGAGGAAAACACAGTGCAGCGAATCGCCGTCATCAGCGCGCACACGTCGCCGCTGGCGCCCCTGGGCTACCGGGAGACCGGCGGCATGAACGTCTACGTGCGCGAGCTCAGCCGCGAGATGGGACGCCGCGGCTACCTCATCGACGTCTTCACGCGCCGCGCTGAGCCCGACGGTCCCGCCGTCGTCCAGGCGAGCCCGAACGTGCGCGTCGTGCATCTGCAGGCCGGCCCGGAGGGCATCGAGGGAAGACGCGAGCTCTACGCCCACCTTCGCGACTTCGAGGAAGACCTGCTGGCCTTCCAGCGGGCCGAGGGCGTCGTCTACGACGTCATCCACAGCCACTACTGGCTCTCCGGCCTCCTGGGGTTGCGTCTGCGCGAGCGCTGGGGCGCGCCGCTCGTGAACATGTTCCACACCCTCGGCGAGCTGAAGAGGCGCGCCAACGGCGGCGGCATCGAGCCAGCGGCCCGCATCGAAGTGGAGCGACGCGTCGCGAGGGAGGCGGACGTCGTCGTATGCGCCAGCGAGCACGAGAAGCGCGCGCTCGTCGAAATCTACGGTGCGCCCGCCGAACGTATCGCCGTCGTGCCCTGCGGCGTCGACCTCGGCCGCTTCCGTCCCCTCGACAAGGAGATGGCGCGAAAGTCGCTCGGGCTGAACGGCGAGCGGATGATCCTGTTCGTCGGCCGGATGGAGCCGCTGAAGGGCCTGGACATCCTCCTCGGCGCCGCCGCCCGTCTCGACGACGAACCCGCCTTCCAGGTGCTGGTTGTCGGCGGCGACGGCAATGCCACCGGCGAGGTGAGCCGCCTCAAGGGCCTCAGCGCTGATCTCGGCATCGCCGACCGCGTCAGCTTCACCGGTCCCGTCGGCCACGACAGGCTGCCGCTCTATTACAGTGCCGCCGACGTCTGCGTCGTGCCCTCCTACTACGAGAGCTTCTGCCTCGTCGCGCTGGAGGCGATGGCCTGCGGCACGCCCGTCGTCGCGTCGCGCGTGGGCGGACTCAGCGTCACGGTCAGAGACGGCGAGACCGGCTACCTGGTCCCGTACCATTCGCCGCAGCCGTTCGCGGAGCGCGTCGCGACGCTGCTCGCCGACGAAGAGCTGCGCCGGAGCTTCGGCAGAACCGCGACCGAAGCGGTGAGTGGCTTCGGCTGGGGCAACGTCGCCGACGCAATCGAAGGCATCTACCAGGGTCTCCTCGCCCGCCGAACCACCGTCGCCGCTCCGGGTATCAAGCGGTAGAGCCGCGAAAGCGCCATGATCGTCGACTTCCACACCCACGTCTTCCCGCCGGACATCTGCGCCGACCGCAACGAGTGCCTGCGGCTCGATCCCACCTTCGGGCTGCTCTACGGCAGGCCCGACTCCAGGCTCGCGACCGCCGACGACCTCCTGCGCAGCATGGACGAGGCGGGCATCGACGTCAGCGTCGTCCTCAACTTCGCCTGGCAGGACGGCGAGCTCTGCCGCAGGACCAACGACTACATCCTCGAAGCCGCGGCGGCCAGCGGCGGGCGCCTGGTCCCCTTCTGCCTCTTCGCCCCCAACGACGACGCCCGCGACGAGATCGAGCGCTGCGTCCGGCTCGGCGCCCGCGGCCTCGGCGAGTTGCGCCCGCAAGGCCAGGGCTACGACCTCGACGGCGGCCCGGAGTCCGAGTTACTCGCCCAGGCGGCCGCCACCCACGACCTGACGCTGCTGTTCCACACGACGGAGCCTGTCGGGCACGCCTACCCCGGCAAGGAAGGCCAGCCGCTGGACTCGCTCTACCGCTTCATCGAGCGCTCGCCGGAGACCACGGTCGTCGCCGCGCACTGGGGCGGCGGCCTCCCCTTCTACACGCTCCTGCGCCGTGGCCACGCGACGCTCGCGAACACCTACTTCGACACGGCGGCGACGCGCTTCCTGTACCGTCGAGAGGTCTTTCGCCACGCCGTCGACCTCGTAGGCGCGGAGCGCGTGCTCTTTGGCAGTGACTTCCCGCTGCTGTCGCAGTCGCGCTGCCTGCGAGAGGTGGAGGAGGCGCAACTGAGCGACGATGAGGGGCAGCTAGTCCTGGGCGAGAACGCCCGCCGGTTGCTGCGCCTGCCATGAGGGAGACGAGGGAACGCGATCTCCGCCTGTTCGTGGCCTGCGAGCTGCCGCCGGAGGCGCGCGACGCCCTGGCCCGCGTCCAGGCCGACCTGCGGGAGCAAGGCGCCGGCCGCCTGCGCTGGGTGCGCCCTGAGGGAATCCACCTCACCCTCAAGTTCCTCGGCGCCGTCCCCCCCAACACGGCGCAGCGCGTCACCGACGCCCTGGCGAAAGCAATCGTCGAGCCATTCACGCTGGACCTGCGCTTCGACCAGCTCGGCAGCTTCGGCGGGCGGATGCGACTGCGCGTGCTATGGGTAGGCCTGGCGGGAGACGTCGAAGAGCTGGCGTCGCTGGCGGAGACGGTGGAGAAGGCGCTGGGGCTGTTGGGCTTCCCGCGCGAGAGCCGCCCGTTCGCGCCGCACCTTACGCTGGCGCGCGTGCCCGACGATATGGGCATCGAGGAGCGCAGCCGTCTCGCCGACCTGATAGCCGCTTACAGGCTGCCGCCGCTGCCGTCGATGTCGATCTCCGAGGTGGCGTTGATGCAGACCTTCCTCTTGCCCGGCGGCGCCCGCTACGAGCAGCGCGCTTCGTTCCCCAGCTCATAAAGCATCACGTCGATAAGGAAAGACACGCCAATGCCCGTATTTCAACAGCATCTTGTGGAACTCCTCGATAGGCGTTTTCAGTTGCTGCAAGAGCAGGATGAACAAGAATACCTGGCCCACTTCCTCAGGTTTGCGGCCCTGATGCTGAGAGACGCCGAGCTCGCTCCCTATTCCAGGCAACTCGTGGCGGAATTTGAGCAGCGCCTGCTCGTCACACAAGAGAAGTGGCAGCAAGAAGTATGCGATCTCGTGGAATTGAGGAGACAGACCACCGAGACGTTTCCTGACCTAGACAACAGCAACACTGCCTTTGACGAAGGCCCATTGGGCGTTTCCTACGAGTACGACGTCAGTCTGGCGCACTTCGACGACCTGGTCTCGGGAGTGTCAAGGGAGTCCGGCGAGTCGTTTTCGTTGATCGCGCCAAGCATGTACGATGACTCAACGCTCCCCCTTCAGGTGCTGTCCATCCTCAAGTCGACACTGCGCCCAAAGTTCGATGCGTACGCCAAGCAGGCCGCGGAGCAGCGCGCCAGAGGAGACACGGTAGACAAGATGCCCGAAGCCCTCGACCGGCTTTGGTCCAGACTCGGCAGTATTGAACAGGCTCATGCTCATGACTACCGCGACTTTGTGAACTGGAGGCGGACGTCGCCTGGCCAAGCCCTTGTGAACGTTGCTGATTTGGCCAAGCGTCTCAACCCCGAACCGCTGCAATACGAGTCAATACACGAAATCTGGAAGTTACGATCGCTAAAAGAAGAATGGTACTACGGTCACCTGGGCCGAGTTCTCTATGCCAACGAACCTGACCCCAAAGAGCTTAAGGCGGTGGTGAACGGTTGCCGCAACAATGCCCGCATTTCGTATGAGGGCTTAAGAGAGTCAATCTCCAGACTAGGCGCTCACGAGCAAATAGTGAACCGGTACAAGATCCGGTGCATGTGGTATGACCCTTCTGAAGTTCACAATCTTGGCCTCCAAAGCGATGGCGAGGTTGCCCTTACTCGTCATTTAGCTCTGTACCTATATGATCAGGGACTGCCCGTCGTAAGCAGGCTAAGAGTAGGAATCCACGAACCGGACGTCGCTGAACTTGGGCAAGGTGCCATTCTCATCGAAGTCAAGAAGTACCATGCCCAAGAACGGCCTTCGCGAGTGAGGGAAAAGTTGATCCGTGGCCTGGCCCAGCTTCACGCATATCTCAATGCTTTCGAAGCGCACACGGAGATACGCGAGGCATATTACGTCGTCTACCGCCTTGGCGGCCCACTCGTGGAGATGCCGAGGTACGTCCGGACACCTCGGTTCAACATCTGCACGGTGCTAATAGACATGGGCGAGGCGCACGAGAGCGGAAGCCGCCAATCGCGCCCCGTTGTGATTACGGAGGCCGACCTCACATTCTTGATAGAACCCTAGACGGACAGAGGAAGCGCCTACACCATCTGAGCTTTGATCGAGTGCTGCAGCCGGGTTAGGCGAAGCCCATGGCCTTCTCAATCGCGGCGAGGTCCGCGGGCAGCTCGATGAGGTCCGCTTCCGCCAGCGGCGATACAGTAGTAAACGCATCTGAGGGATGAATCCCTCAGCCTCCCGCAGAAGACGTTGCTGCTGGAGGCTGCGGGTTTCAACCCGCAGAACTGTAGACAACCCCAGTTGATCGACCCCTACTGTGCCACCTACCTCTTACGATCCCGCCCCACCTCTGCTATCCTCACGTAGGGGAGCGACTTTAGTCCTCCCGCTGCCGCGAATCCAAGCGCCGCGCATCGTTACTTCGCCGACGGCTTATCAACCTTCTTCAGCACCCTGTTCCGTTCCAGTCGACCCATGCAAACCTCAACCACCTGCGCATTTTCGACTCACTTGGCCCCTCATGGCGCTTTTCCGCCCATTTGGCGCGTTTTGGCGCCCTTTTCCAGATTCACTTCGCCGTCTCTCAGATTCAGAACAGCGCGAAAAAACATTGAAATCAATTGGTCAATCAAAACGCGCCCGCTCGAAGGAGAGACGCCTACGCCGATGCCGCGCTAGGCGAAGCCGATGGCCTTCTCAATCGCGCCGAGGTCCGCCGGCAGCTCGATGAGGTCCGCTTTCGCCTTCATCGCCGTCTCCGGGTCCTTCAACCCGCTGCCCGTGATCACGCAGACGACGGTCTGACCGGCAAGCGATAACCCCTCTCGGGTCACCTTCAGCAGGCCCGCCACGCACGCCGCCGACGCCGGCTCGCAGAAGATGCCCTCTTCGCGGGCGAGGCGGTAGTAGGCGCTCATTATCTCGTCGTCGGTCACGGCCTGGATGTCGCCGCCGGACTCGTCGCGCGCGTTCACGGCGCCCTGCCAGCTCGCCGGGTTGCCGATGCGGATGGCCGTCGCTATGGTCTGCGGCTCTTCGACAGGATGCCCGAGAACGATGGGCGCCGCCCCGGCCGCCTGGAAGCCCATCACGCGCGGCCGCTTCTCCGCCTTGCCCAGGCGCTGGTACTCGGTGAAGCCGCGCCAGTAGGCGGTGATGTTGCCGGCATTGCCGACGGGGATGAAGAGGTAGTCCGGCGCGTCGCCGAGGGCGTCGACGATCTCGAAGGCAGCGGTCTTCTGCCCCTCGATGCGATACGGGTTGACGGAGTTGACGAGGGCAATCGGGTGGATGTCGGTGATCGTCAGCGCCAGGCGTAGCGCCGCGTCGAAGTTGCCGTCGATGGCGATGACCCGCGCGCCGTGCGCCACGGCCTGCGCCAGCTTCCCCTGCGCGATGCGTCCTTTCGGCACCAGGACGTAGACCTGCAAGCCGCAGTGCGCGGCGAAGGCGGCGGCGGAGGCGCTGGTGTTGCCGGTGGAGGCGCACATGATCGCGCGGTCGCCCTCCTCGATTGCCTTGGCGACGGCCATGACCATGCCGCGGTCCTTGAATGAGCCGGTCGGGTTGCAGGACTCCAGCTTGAAGTAGAGGGCCTCGCAGCCGGTCTCCTTTTCGAGCCGCTGCGACCGCACGAGCGGCGTTGCGCCCTCGCCGATGTACAGCATGGGCGTGGCATCGGTGATCGGCAGGTGCTCGCGGTAGCGACGCAGCACGCCCGGGCCGGTCGAATCGCGCTCGCTGCCCGGAAGGGCCGCCGCCGAGCGGTCACTCGTGGAAGAGTCCGAGGGCATGCTGCTCCAACTCCTTGATCTCTCGTTCCAGGTCGCCTATCTGGCGCCGCTTCAGTTGCTCCTGGGCCTGGGCAAGCTTGAGGAGGTGCTCCCCGAGCTGCTGACGGTATTCGTCCAGGCGCTCGTTGAGGGCGTCGAGGCGCCCTTCGTAGCCGTGGTGCTTGCCTTCCAGTGCCGCCAGGAGTCGCTGGTGCTCGTCCCTGCTGCCCGAAAGGCCGTTCACTGTCTCCTCTAGCTGCGCGAAGCGCGCTTCCAGTCGCTGACGCTCCACACGGCTCAGCTCCAGGCGCTCCGGCAGCTCGCTCAGCTCCTGCAGTTGCCGCGTGATGCCGGCCGACTCGGTCTCGATGCGACGGACCACGTCCGTCAGGAGGCGCGTCCTCTCAGTCGCTGTCTCCGAGCCGCGGACGGCATTTTCGATCGTCGAGTCGAGCTCAGGGAGCCGCTGGTCCAGGCGGTTGACGGCCTCAGTGTTGCGGCCGGTGCGACTCTCCAGGTCGTCGAAGCGCTGCTGGAGGCCCGACACCTGCTGGGCGGTGGTGGCCGCGGCGTCCTGGTAGCGCCTGCCCGTCTCCTCGATGCTGCCCTGTCGCTCCTGCCAGGATGCGACCCGCCGCTCCATGTCCTCCATCTGCTTCACGAGCTCCGCCCGCTCGCTGCGGACCCGCTCGCTGTCGGCCTGTTGCTGGCGTGTCGCCTCTTCGACGTGGCCGCGCGCGCGCTCCTGCTCCTCGCGCAGCCGGCCGGTCAGCGTCTGAAGCTGACGCACCTCTTCCTGGATCTGGGCCAGAGTCGCCACTTGGACGTTGATGAAGCTGATAGCCTCGTCTTGGTGGCGTGAGCGGTCGACGAGGTCGGAGAGCAGCGCCTGGAGCTGCTCCACCTGCTGCTCCAGCTTTCCCGCCTGGAGTTTAGCGTTGTGGAGTTCGTCCTGGAGCCACTGGAGGTTGCCGGCAGGCGCCTTTATCTCCTGTTCTTCCGGAGACATCTGCCGTTCCTCCTATTCTTCGATTCTGATGAAGCTGCCTATCTGGGCGACGACCTCCAGGGCCTCCACTGCCCGCAACGAGTCCTGGACGGCCTTCTCTTGCGCCACATGAGTCGTGATGACGATCTCTGCCGTCTGCGTCGCCGCGTCGGCTTCCTTCTGGAGGACGGTGGCGATGCTTATGTCGTTCTTGCCGAGGATGCTCGCGATCTGGGCCAGCACGCCCGGCCTGTCGGCCACCGTCATGCGCATGTAGTAGCGGGTGCGCAGCTCCTCCATCGGTCGCAGCGAAAGGGGGTCCCCCGCCGACCAGCGGATTGGCTCGAGGCCGCCGTGCGCCAGGGCGTGGGCCGCGTTGAGGACGTCGGAGACGACGGCGCTGGACGTCGGCTGTGGTCCAGCGCCCGGGCCCTCGAACATCACCCTCTTGATGAGATCGCCTTCGACCTGGATAGCGTTCAGGACGCCGTCGACCATCGCCAGCGGCTCCGTCTCAGCGAGGAGCACCGGGTGGACGCGCACCTGAATCGAGGCGCCTTCCCTCTTGCCGACGGCGAGCAGCTTGATGGCGTACCCCATCTCGCGGGCGTAGCGAAAGTCCTTGGCGCTGAGTTTGGTGATGCCCTCACGATAGACCTGGTCGGGCGTGACGGTGGTCCGGAAGGCGAGGCTGGATAGGATCGAGAGCTTGTAGGCGGCGTCGATGCCTTCGACGTCGTTCGTCGGGTCGGCTTCGGCGTAGCCGAGCGACTGCGCGCGCTGCAGCGCCTCGCCGAAGTCGCGGCCCTCCTTGCTCATCGAAGTGAGTATGTAGTTTGTCGTGCCGTTGATGATGGCGGAGATCGCGGTGATCTCGTTCGCCAGCAGGTCGCGCTTGAGCGGCGCGATGATCGGGATGCCGCCGCCGACGCTGGCCTCGTAAAGAATGTCCACGCCCTTCTCTCGGGCCAGGGCCAGTAGCTCCGGGCCGTGCTTGGCCATGACCTCTTTGTTGGCCGTGGCGACGTAGCGCCCCGATTGCAGCGCCCACTTCATGTAATCGTACGCCGGTTTCTCGCCGCCCAGGAGCTCGATGACTATGTCGGCTTCCAGCCCGGCGAAGAAGTCCTCGCCGTCCGTGGTCACGATTGCGCGGTCGAGGGAGAGGGCGTCGGCCTTAGCCAGGTCGCGTTCGAGCACGCGAGACAGGACGACCGGCGCGCCCAACTGCTTCGAGAAGACCTCTCCCTTCTCGAGCAGCACTTGCGCGACGGCGCTACCGATCACGCCCAGGCCCATGAGGCCGACTTTTGTCTCTTTCCGGTTACTGGCCAGTTGAGGTTCCTTCCTTTGTGGCGATTCCTAGCAGGTGATTCCAAATCTTCGTGTCCGTGATATACGAGCGCGTGAATTGTATCTGGCTACTGGTCGCGTCCTGCCAGTTGGCGTAAGACTGCTCTTCGATGGTGCTCTGCTGGTCGGCGGTCACTTCCATGGAGGCCGACTTCTCAGCTACCTTGTAGACGAAATAGTTGCCGGTACTGGGCCTCGACACCGGCTGCGTCCACTGACCGGGCTCAAGGGCGAAAACGGCGTCGCCGGCCGCGGTCTCGAGCGCCCCACGCGGCGTCCAGCCCATCTCTCCACCCTTGTCCTTCGTCGCCGAATCGAGCGACAGCTCAGCGGCGATGGCCGAGAAGTCCTCCCCCGCCGCCAGCCGGTCGACCACCTTCTGCGCCTCTGGCTGGCTGGAGACCTGGATGTCGAACAGTCGCACTTGCTCCGCGGTGGTCGGAATGGCAGAGCTAAGGTTCTGTCTGATCTTGTCCTCCAGCACCTTTGACGCTATCACCTCGCGATACTGGTCCGGTGAGAGCCCGCTATTGTGGACGGCATTTCGATAGGCTTCGGCGTAGGTCGCCTGGTCGGCGGAGTCGGCGACGCCCAACCCCTGGCGGATCCTGGCGTCTATCTCATCCTCGCTAACGCTGATATTCTCGTTGGCGGCGCCGATGCGGTTCAACTCTTCGCTCTCCAGGGCGGTGACAGTCTGGTAGATAGCCATTTGCGCATTCGTTTGCGCAAGCTGGCCGGCCCCCGCGTTGTGTATCTCGTAACGGAGACGTTTTTCGACGTAGTCCATGCTGAAGCTACGATCGCCCACCTTCAGCACTGTCTGATGCTTCGGCGCGATGCTGGTCTGATAGTAGCCGAACCCGCCGATGCCTAACACGGCGACGGCAGTGACAATAATGCCCGCCACGACGAACACCTGAGCGCGGCGCTC
>JBGQNJ010000004.1:0-12466 GCA_041501065.1 Dehalococcoidia bacterium | reverse complement strand
CGTCGTGGGACGGCGCCTGCCTTGTCGTTCTCTTATCCGCGGCGCTGGCGGTGCGACTCTTCCGGCTAGACAGTGTCCCGCACAACCTGACCGCCGACGAGGCGAGCTTTATGCAGAACGCCTGGCATATCCTGTTCGCCGGCTCGCCCGGGCCGTTCGGATTCGATTGGACGCCTTCGCCCGCCCTCGGCGTCTACATCATCGCGGGGACGATGAAGGTGTTCGGGACCGGCATCATAGGGGCGAGGATGTCCGTTGTGCTCCTGAGCACGGGGACGCTGGTGGCGTTCTACTTCCTCGCCCGCGAGAGGCTGTCGCAGTTGACGAGCCTGCTTGCCGCGCTCCTCCTGGCGACGAATGTCTGGTTCCTCCACTTCTCGCGCACGGCCTGGACCAACATAAACGCCGACCTGTTCGCCGTGGGCGGGGCGTTGATGCTCGCGCTCGCGATTCGCAAGGGCGCGTGGTACTGGTACGCGGCGGCGGGCGCGTTCGCAGCGCTGGGGATGTATGGATACTACTCGGCCCGTCTTATCATCTTCTACCTTCTGGCGTACATGCCGGTCGCGCTGTTCCTCAATCGCGGTAAGGCGCTGCGGATTCTCGGTGGCTACGCGGTGCTGGTGGCCGCCTGTTTTCTCGTTTTTCTGCCTCAGATCAGACCTCTCCACGATAACTGGGACTACGCCAACCGGCGAGTGGATGTAACTTCGATCTTCAGCGTTCAGAAGCCGTACATGGGCGAGTCGCACATGCCACTGATACTGACGCGGCAGGCCGTCTGGGCAGCGCGCGCGTTTGTCCTCAACGAGGGCGGCGAGGTAATGACCCACGGCCTTTGGACGCGGTACCGTCCGCCGGGCCGCGGGCTGCTGGATACGTTCACGTGGTCGCTGTTCCTACTGGGGCTGCCAATCGCGGTCTGGCGATGGCGACAGACCTCGCTGTGGCTCATCATGTTCGCGGGGACAGCCTTCACGGTCCAGATCTTCAGCAGCGGCACCCCCGACGCCGCCCGCGGAGTGATCGCGGCTCCGTTCATGTTCCTGTTCGTCGGCGAGGGAATAGGGGCGTTGCTGGACGTCGGGCGCCGCGCGAGCGCCAAGGTCCGCGGGACGGGTCTCGCGGTCAGCGTGGCTCTTGTCGCGGGAGTCGCCGTGTCGTCGACGATGAGCGTGCGGGACTATTTCGACTGGATCGGCACTCCTGGCGCCCTGAGCGCGCGTCGCCCCGCGGTGTCGTACGAGGCGTTCCCGCTGTGGCAGGAGAAGGAGCAGGAGGCCGCGAAGACTAACACCAATTACGACTTCCAGGCATGGTGCGGCCGGCAGGACGTGACGGCTACGAGCGGCACAATCGTCGAAAAGGTGTGTCTGGACGTTGCGGCGGAGGAGTACGGAGCCGACTGGAAGGCAGAGAAAGTCGACCGCGACGAGCAGCGCCGAAGTGATATCGCTACGCTAGGGAAGATGCTGGCGAGTTATCGCGAGCAGCAGGGCACCTTCCCAAGCACCGGCGGCACCGTGCAGCTGCTGTGCGCCGCCCAGGGCCGCGACGCGGGCTGCGAGCTTAGCGAATTCAAACTCGGCCAGGCGGAGGCGCTGATTAAGAGGAGCCGCACCTACTGGTACACATCCGACGGCAGCACCTACACGCTTTACGCAGTGCTGGAAGCGGCGCCGCAGGACGGGAAGACGTGCCCGTCCGTGCCGAAGGAGCTCGCCGGGATTGCCAACGTGTACTGCGTCAGGGGGCCCTAGACCTGCTTCGTCCTTCGTTCGAGCTCACGCGCCGTACTTCGACCCCATGGCGTCGAGGCCCGACTTCGCGATGTCCTCGGCGGTCATAGCGACGCGGATCTTGACAGTGGCGTTGAAGGTGAGGAAGAACGGCTCGGCGAGGGCCGGAATGCGCGATGGCTCCGGCACGTCGACGACGAGGACGGCGCCGCGCATGCCGTCGCGCTCGCTGAAGTAGACCGCTTCCGGCTTGACGTCTTCGAGCACCTTCTGAATCTTGGCGCCGGCGGTCCCGTCTCGCACCAGGGTGTTGAAGGGCTCCACGGGGAAATCGACTAGCACTATCATTCGCATGGTTGTCTCCTTTGCCACTGCTTGGGCCATCATCTGTCGATGGCCCTACTAACAGACGATAGCGCCGTCGCGTGCAGCGCGCGTGACATGCGGTGGCCGGGGCGTGAGAGAGTGGTGAAATAACGCCGTCGCGTTGCCGGGCCGTTTCCATTCGCGCGATATCATCGAGAACATGCTGTCGCTGGCACGCGCCGATGCCCGCAAGCCAAAGCTGGGACCGGTGGCTCTTGGCGACGTGGTCGACGAAGTGATAATGAAGCACCGCGACCGCTACGGCGCGCGCGAGGTGCGCAGGCGCGTCGTGGGCGGGACGCCGGTGGTCGTGGCGTCGAAGGAATACGTCGTCCACGTCCTCTCGAACCTCCTGGAGAACGCGGAGAAGTACACGCCGCGGGACAGCGCCATAGAGGTCGAGGTGCGACGTGACGGCGACGGGCTGACGGTGCGCGTCCTCGACCACGGCATCGGGCTGATGTCGGAGGAGGTGGAGAGCATCTTCGAGCCGTTCTACCGGTCGCCGCGGGTGGACAAGTTGTCGCCGGGCGTCGGCATCGGACTCACGGTGTCGAAGAGGCTCGTCGAGGCCATGGGCGGCCGGATATGGGCGGCGCCTCGCGGGGGCGGCGGCAGCGAGTTCGGCTTCGCGCTCGCGACGGCATCCGGCTAGCGACGCCGCGTCTTCACGATAGTCCCCGGCCTACTCGCTACTACCGATGAAGTTCGCCATGTCCTCGATGACGCGCGAGAGGCAGGCCGTGTCCTCGCCGCAGACGGAGAACTCGAAGCCACCGGGCGCGGCGCGGGCCTGACCGTAGAGCGCCCTGCCCACACAGGCCGCCCATTCGTTGACGCCGACGCTCTTCAGGGGGTCGCAGTCGGCCTCGTTGCCGCTGAGCATCGCCAGGCAGGAGGTTTTCATCGTCTCGCCGAGGGAGCCGGCGGTGGACAGTTTGTCGCATGCCTCACTGCTCTGGTTGCGCAGGGCGTAGTCGAAGAGGCAGTCGAGGCTGTCGCACTGGTCGAGCGGGACCTCGCCCCTCGCGATGGCGACGGCCTGCCGGCAGCCGTCGGGCGAGGTGGTCTTCTCGCAGAGGCCGTCGTTCGCGGAGCCAATGGCGACGTACATGTAGCAGTCGCCGCCCCATTCGCCGAGGTCCATGATCGCCGGGTCATAGCCCGGGACAAGCGTCGTGATGTCATCGCAGACGCTGGGATCGGCCGTGGCGGCGGCGACGTAGAAGTCGCAGAGGGCCTGCCAGCCGGCCTTTCCGTTAGCGGCGGAGACGGGCATCTCGGTGCACTTTGAGATATCCCGGCTGGCGACGGCGGCGCAGACCTGGCGCCACAGTTCGTCGTTGACGCCGAGGCAGAGCTGGATGAGATCGCCTCGGCGGGTGGGCTCGTCGCCGCCATCCGATGCCGTCGCCTTCGGCGTGCCGACGCTGACGGCCTTCTTCGTGGCGACGGGCGTCGATGCGGCGTGCGTTGATGCGGGGGTCTTGCCGGCGGTAGCGGTGGTGGCCGTCGGAGGGGCAGCGACGTCGCTTTTATCGCCGCCGCCGCAGGAGACCGCGGACAGCGATGCGAGCAGCATGAGACCGGCGAAAAGTACCGCGGTTAGGCGTGTCATCTTCGTCGGATTGTACCAACGAGGAGAGTTAGACGCCACGCCGGGAGGATCGGGCATTCAGGGGAGGGTGTCGAGGCGGCGCATCGACGCGGCAACGGCCATTATCTCCTCCTCCGACGGGCCGTAGGCTTCGATGTACTGGATCACGCCGCTCTCGCCCTCGGGCAGCGCCAGGACGGCGACGAACGGGCCATGCTCGGCGCCGGGCAGCGAGTGGAAGAGTTGCGCCTCGATGCCGTCGTAGGAGACGGGGCCGACGAGCTCCCCCTCGTTGCGCACGAGCGAAGTGACGCTGGACAGCCCCATACCTGTGCCCTGCACAAAGTAAATGCGCGCACCCGTCGCTGAATTGACGATGCGTATCTCCAGCGGATTGGGTCCGCCGATGAGCTCTTTCGCGTAGCCGGGCGGCAGGAACGTCGGGCAGTAGGCGGCCCACTCGACGCGGCTGTCGATTTCGCGGACCTCAGCGGTGACGCCGGCGGCGCACTCCGTCGCCTCGACCGGCTCCGAAGTGGGCGCAACGGTCTCTTCGGTCGCGACGGGCGCGGGCGTGTCAGTCGGCGCAGGGGCGTGCGTGCTGGTGGCGGCGGGCGCGGTGGCTGCGGGCTTCGGCGTCGACGTGGCCGCCACCTCGTCACCTGTCTTGCTCTCGGAGCCGCATGCCGGCAAGAGAAGGCTCAGCAGCAGCGCGGCGGCGATTGGGCCGTCTGTGGCACAACGCATCTCGTACCTCCTGTACGCCTCCCCGGTATGACAGCGCGGGTGTCTGAATCTTACGCCGGGGCGAGGTTCCTGAACAGGGGGGTTTCCCCGAAAAGCGCGGCGTGCGCGAAGACGCAGGATCTACAGCGCCGCGCCCTCACTCGGTTCCGAGGAGGACGCGGCTGCCGATCCCAGGATGGGGGGATCACTTCACAATATTGTAGACTTCGAACTCGCGGTGCGTGTAGGGCGGCAGGCCCACCTTTCGAACGGCCTCGCGGCCCTCTTCGCCTAGCTCGGCGAGATGGCGCTCGTAGGCCTCTCGCGATTCCCAGACGTCGACCACGACGAGGGTGTCGCCGGCGAGCCCCGCGAAGTGGACGATCATGCCCGGCGAAGGCCTATCACCCTTGAAGTGCATCGCCTCGCTCATCCGGCCGTACTGCTCGAGCGTGCCGCCCGGGATCTCCACGATAATGGCGATAGCCATCCCACCCTCCGCTTGCGACCCAGGCTGCTGCTGCGTTATCTCCTGCCCGCGCCGGCAGGCGAGCGCAGCCCCATGCTGTTGTAGACGGTGAACTCCTTCGGCGTAGGAGCCGGAAGGCCCGCTTCCAGAACGGCCCGTCCCAGCCTCTCCGCTAAGAACCGGTCGAAGTCTTGCCGCGACTCCCAGACATCCACCACTTCCCAGCCCTTCTCCGTCGGGCCGGCCAGGTGCAGGATAATGCCCTGCGGCCAATTCTCCGTGCCCTTCATTCCAAGCTTGTCCATTACCCGATCGTACTGCTCCTGTGTGCCTCCCGCGAACTCCAACGCTAGCGCGATAGCCATTTCCTTTTCCTCTTTCTGTGGCCGGCTAACTGAACCCTGCGATCGGCCACAGACTAACGTTAGCGCCGCCGCGTGCAGGAGGCGTGAGTTTCGTCGCGGCGGCGTGAAGGATGGGTGAAGGTGCTAGAGCGGCTGGTCCAGGGGGATGGCCTGTTCCGTGTCGGGGTCGAAGGCCTCCATCTCGCTGAGGCCGTGAGCCGTGCTATTGGTCGCGACTGCTTGCGTGTCCAGCCCCGTGTTTCTCCCCAAAGCCACCCTCGACTATACTTGACGCTGCCCGGCCGAAGCGACGCCGCTTCGCGCGCCCGCATCTGAGCAGAGGGACTGGTCATGGATAAGGCCTCCCAACTGGACGCCATCTTCTTTCCGCGCAATCTCGCCGTCATCGGCGTCTCGGCCAATGAGGACACGTTCGGCGGCCGCTTCCTGAAGGCGCTGATCGACTTCGGCTTCAAGGGGAAACTCTTTCCCGTTAACCCGAAGGGCGGCGAGGTCTTCGGACTGAAGATCTACCCCACGGTGTCCGACATTCCGGAACCCGTCGATTCGGCGGACATCATGGTACCGGCGCCGCTCGTCCCGCAGGTGCTGCGCGAGTGCCTCGCCGCGGGTGTGAAAGGCGCGCAGATCTACAGCTCCGGCTTCTCGGAAACGGGCGACCCGGAACGGGCGGCGCTCGAAGAGGAGCTGAAGACGATCGCGGCGCAGGGGATTCGAGTCATCGGGCCCAACTGCTTCGGCGTGTACTGCCCGGCCGGCGGCCACACGCTCCTCCCGGGCGGCGACTTCCCGAAGGAAAGCGGGCCGGTGGGCTTCATCTCGCAGAGCGGCGGCCACGCGGTCGAGCTCGGTCGTCAGGCGAAGGGGCGCGGGCTGCGCTTCAGCAAGGCGGTGAGCTACGGGAACGCCTGCGACGTGAACGAGGCCGATCTGCTCGAGTACATGGCGGGCGACCCGGAGACGAAGGTCATCACCATGTACCTGGAAGGCCCGCGCGAAGGCAGGCGATTCTTCGAACTCGTGAAGTCGACGGCGCCGAAGAAGCCCATCGTCATCTGGAAGGCCGGGCTGACGGAAGCCGGCGCGAGGGCCGTGCGCTCGCACACCGCCTCGCTGGGCGGCGAGGCGGCGATCTGGCGGGCGCTGTTCCAGCAAACGCCGGCGATCCGCGTTGGCAGCCTCGAAGAGCTCGCGGACACGGCGGAGGCACTGCTGATGCTGCCCCGACACACGGGACGGCGCATCGGCATGGTCGGCGGCGGCGGCGGCACGAGCGTCGCGGCGACGGACGCGTGTGCATCTGTTGGGCTGGCGCTGCCGCCGTTCGACGACGCGATGCGAAAGAGGCTGTTGGAGCTTCTGCCGGTGGCGGGAACGATGATGCGCAACCCGGTCGACGTGGGCGTGCCGCTGGTGCCGCCGGACGTCTTCAGGCGGGTGCTCGAGACCGTCGCGGCAGTGGAGAACGTCGATACGTTAGTCGCCACGCAGCCGCTGTTCTACGTTCTCGGCGGGCACTTCCCGATGCCGGTGCCCAGGGACGAGATCGTGCGGATGCTGGTCGAGGTGCCGGCGGCGGTGCGCGACAAGTTCGGCAAGCCGGTCGTGGTGGTCTTGCCGGTCGGCGGCGAAGAGGTGGAGATGGCGGAGGCGGAGAAGGGCCGTCGCCGGGCGCGGGACAGATACCGCGAGATGGGGATACTATCGCTGCCGAGCCTCGATAGGGTGGCGAAGGTGATAGCGAACGTGGTGACGTATTACGAGAAGACCGCGTCGACCGGGTGATTTCGGTCGGCGGCGCGCGGCGAGGGCGAAAGGACCGGGAGATGACAGAACCATCGTTTGACCTCAGCGGCAGGGTAGCGATCGTGACCGGCGGCTCGCGCGGGATCGGGAAGGCGATTGCGCTGGCGCTGGCGAGCTACGGCGCGGACGTCGTGGTGGCGAGTCGCAAGCAGGAGGACCTGGACGTCGTGGCAGGCGAGATCCGCGCGCTGGGGCGTAAGGCGGCGGCAGTCGCCACGCACATGCGCAGCCGGGAGGACATCGACAGGCTGGTGCAGGCCACGCTCGACGAGTTCGGGAAGATCGACATCCTCGTCAACAACGCCGGCACGAACCCCTACTTCGGGCCGCTGATGGACATGGAGGAGCGCACCTGGGACCAGATAATGACGGTCAACCTGAAGGGCTACTACCTCCTGGCGCAGGCAGTGGCGAAGGGGATGGTCGAGAGGAAGTCGGGCAACATCATCAACGTGGCGTCGGTGGGCGGGAAGCGGGCGTCGCCTGGCCTGGGCTGTTACTCGATCAGCAAGGCCGGCGTACTTATGTTAACTCAGGTGCTGGCGCAGGAGCTGGGGCAGCACGGGATTCGGGTGAATGCGATTGCGCCCGGGATCATACAGACGCGTTTCGCGCAGGCGCTGTGGTCGAATGAGGCGATCTTGAAGCGATCGGTGGAGCAGACGCCGCTGGGTCGCATCGGGCAGCCGGAGGAGATGGCGGGCGTGTGCGTGTGGCTGGCCTCGGACGCCTCAAGCTACGTGACGGGCCAGACGATAGTACTTGATGGAGGGCAATCGGCGTAGGGCAGGGAGGGTCTTTTGGTTGACAGGATGCTTTGCCCGCCTCTACAATGATTCCGCCGGAGTTCCGGCGTAGATTTGGGCGGCCCCGTGGTGTAGCGGACTAACATGCCACCCTGTCACGGTGGAGATCGGGGGTTCGAATCCCCTCGGGGTCGCCAGTACCAACTTCATCCGCGCTTACTCTCTCCTCGACCAAGATCAAGATCCCTTTGTCGGGCGCGCTGCTCCTGAATCGGGTTGCCTACTTCCGCTCTGAGTTGCGAGCGAAGGGACGCTGCACCGCCTCGCTCACGACCTTGACGCGCTCCATCAGCCGATGGAAGTTCGCGAAATTGAGGCTCTGCGCGCCGTCGGAAAGGGCACGGTCCGGGTCAGGATGGATCTCCACCATCAGGCCGTCCGCGCCCGCCGCAACGCACGCCATCGACAGCGGCTCGACGAGATACCAGCGGCCCGTGCCGTGGCTCGGGTCGGCGATGACCGGCAGGTGGCTCAGTCGCTTCGCCAGCGGTATCGCCGCCACGTCCAGCGTGAAGCGAGTGCCGGTCTCGAACGTGCGTATGCCCCGCTCGCAGAGGATCACGTTCGGATTGCCGCGGGCCAGGACGTACTCCGCACAGAGGAGCCACTCCTCGACGGAGCAGGCCATGCCCCGCTTCAAAAGCACCGGCTTCTTGCAGTTGCCGACCTCGTCGAGCAGGAAGTAGTTCTGGGCGTTGCGCGTGCCGATCTGCAACAGGTCAACGTTCTCGGCGACCACTTCGACGTCGCGCGGGTCCATCACCTCGCTCACCGTCGGCAGGCCGTAGGCGGCGCCCGCCTCAGCGAGGATGCGCAGCCCCTCGTCGACGAGGCCGCGGAAGGCGTGCGGGCTGCTGCGCGGCTTGAAGGCGCCGCCACGCAGCAGGTGGCCGCCGGCCTCTTTCACCGCCTGCGCCGTCGCCATCATCTGGTCCGGCGTGTCGACCGAGCACTGTCCGGCGATGACGACGGTCGACCCGCCGCCTATTTCGACGTTGCCGACCCGTACGATGGTGTCGTGGGGCTTGAGTTCGCGACTCGCCAGCTTGTACGGCTTGGAGATGGGCACGGTCTGGTCTACGCCGGGGAGCGAGCGCAGCTCATCCGATAGCTCCGGATAGATCTGACCGACAACGCCAATGACGATGCGCTCCACGCCGATGATCGTGTGGCCGGAAAGCCCGGATTCCTGCAGGTAGTCGAGCACCGCCTCCAGGTCGTGTCGGGTGTGGTCTCTCTTCATTACTACCATCATGGCTTATCTTCTCCCTGCATCGCGGCCCAGTCCGTGGGCGCCGGTACTATTTCGCCTCAGTGTACGTCAAATAGCTGCTCGTCGGTACTCCCATCGCGTCGCACGCAACTCTCGTTCGATTGGGGAGAGAGATACCACGGGTTGTGTCCATGATATGGTGACAATAGGATCAGTCCGAACCGACTGCAGACACCGACAGGGAGGAAACTGATGAAGACCAGGATCACAGAGCTATTCGGCGTAAGGTACCCGATTCTCTGCGGCGCGATGATGTGGTTGGCCAAACCCGAGCTGTGCGCCGCCGTATCTAACGCTGGCGGACTGGGCAACCTCACTTCGGGCAACTACGGTTCCGGAGAGGAACTGCGCCAGGCAATTGCCAGGACGAGGCAGATGACGGACAAACCGTTCTGCGTGAACCTCACGCTCCTGCCCTCAGTCCGCATCGCCAAAGACCTGCATCAGGACTACTTTCGGGTCTGCTGCGAGGACAAGGTGAGTTCCATCGACATCTCGGGCGCGCCTCTGGACAAGTACCTGGGGCCCGATGCAATCCGCCAGGCCAAGGATGCGGGAGTCAAGCTCATACACAAAGTCGGCTCGGTCAGGCACGCCATGCACGCTGAGGAGGCGGGCTACGACGCGGTGATCGCGGCAGGTTTCGAAGAGGGCGGGCATCCTCTGAACGAAGACGTCACAACCATGCTACTGACGCCGCGGATTTCCCAGTCGGTACGTATCCCCGTAGTCACGGCGGGCGGTATCGCCGACGGCAGAGGGATGGCGGCGGCCATGGTGCTGGGAGCGGACGGTGTGATGATGGCCTCGCGGTTCATAGCCACGACCGAGTGTCTCGCACACCAGCGCGTCAAGGAGGAACTGGTCCAGCGGCGGGAGAACGACACCGTGATAATCTGCCGGAGCATCAATCTTCAGATGCGGGCGCTGCGGAATGCACAAGTCGAGAAGGTGCTCGAAGTGGAAGCGCGAAGCGGAGGTCTCGAGGAGATCATTCCTTTGATTGCCGGCGAGCGTCAAAGCGCTGCCTGGCAAAGCGGCGACGTCGACTGCAGCCCGTTCCCTGTGGGCCAGTCCATCGGGCTCATCCAGGACGTCGTGAGCTGCGAGGAACTTCTCGCGAGGATGATGCGGGAGGCCGAGGACGTACTGACGCGGGTGCAGCAGCGGTTCGCCGGACACGCCCCGACGTAGCTACGAAAAGCGGGCCTAGGGATTCATCTCGTAGGCGCCCTTGAGGGCTAACACCTGGTCGCGCCACACGCGGTCGTAGCGTTCGTCGTCCACCGCCGGCTTCCGAATCATCTTCAGACAATAGGCCGACTGCTCGGGGCCGCACCGCGGCTTGCTGTATAACTGCAGCGCGAATTTCGAGAAATCACGCACAAAGCAATCGAAGACCTGGTCAACGATGTCGGCCGAGACGTCGCAGATACGGGCGTTCTCAAGGATGAGTTGCCCGTAGGCAACCAGCGTGAATATCTCGCCGACGGTCAGAATGAAGTCGGTGTCGCGGCTCTGGTTCTCGTCAGGAGGCGCCGCCGCGAGCATCTCTGAGAATACGGCTGTCTGCTCGCGGAAGATGTTGACGTTCGGCAGGTCCCAGTCGCTGTAGGCGACGTTGTAGTCGTGGAATTGGATGTCGCCCATGCCCTTCGCCGGGCCCTGCCGGAATAGATACTCGTCGTGCTTCGGCTCTGAGCGCTGACCGATGGCGGCGTATTCGGCCGGGTTGAAGAAATAGTTGGCCATGAACTTCAGGATCAAGGCGATGTTCACATGTACGGTGCCTTCGAGCTTCGGCAGAGCGCGGATATCCATGGAGGCGCTCTCGAAGTACGTGTCCTTCTCGAAGCCCTTCGCCGCGATCACGTTCCAGAGCAGGTCTATGACTTCTTCCCCCTGCGTCGTCACCTTCATCTTCACCACAGAGTTGTAGAGCAGATAGCGCCGGTCGTTCGGCGAAGCGACTCGCATGTAGTCGGCGGCCCGACGCGTGAAGAGCTTCATCGCCACCAGGCGCGCATAGGCGTCGGTGAACATCTGCTTGACGTGCGGGAAATCAGTGACGTACATGCCGTAGAGACGGCGGTTGGCGGCATGGTTGATAGCCTCGTATAGGGCGTGTGTCGAGATGCCGATGGACGCCGCACCCAGGTTGAACTTGCAGATGTTGACGGTGTTAAGGGCGGCATCCCACGCCTCCCGCCCTTTCGAGAGTATGTCTGCCTCGCTGACCGCGTAGTCATGCAGGGCGAACGCCGAGACATACGCCTGGGTGGCGACAACATTGTCCAGCAACTCATACTCCGGCCTCGCCGAATCGGCGGCGAAGAACACGTAGTCTCCGCTGTCTGCCATCTTGCCGAAGGTCGAAACCATCGGAGCGACGTTGCCGTTGCCGATGTAGTATTTCTCGCCGTTTGCCGTGTAGCCACCATCGGGCTGAGGCGCTAATGTCATCTCCGTCGAATAGACGTCCGCACCGTGCCGGCGCTCAGATAGTCCGAAGGCGAACACCGCGCCGTCCTTCAGCAGCTCGGCGGCGCGACGCTTCGCCGCTTCGTTCCGGCTCATCCAGATCGGGCCGAGACCGAGCGTCGTGACCTGCCAGGCGTACCAGTAATAGAGCCCGTAGAACCCGAGAATCTCGTTGAAATCAACGTTGCGGAACGTGTCCCAGCGCGAGTCCGCGTCACCGTACTCAGGAGGGGTAAGCAGCGTGCTGAAGATCTTCTCGTCCTTCACAAACGTGAGGAAGTCGTCGTACCAAACGCGCGCATGAGTGTCCTCTTTGAGCCGTCTCTTCCCCTTCTTCTCGAAGAAGTCGATTGTGCCAGCCATTACCTCCAACGAGCGCCTGTCCTGATACCGCGGACTCAGTCTCTTGGGGTTCAAAAGAATCATTCCTCGCCTCCTCTCGAATTGCCGTAGGCCGCTCCCGCATGTCGGCGGCGCGGCACGATTCGATGGCCGCTATTCTACCGCGTTGGCCCCTGGGCACCCATCTTACGGGCGCGCGCGGGAAAACGAAAGCCAAGCGAACAAGCACCTGAAACTCGCTGGAATTGAGAACGACGGCTGGGAGATGACTGTCGCGTCGACCGAGGAGGTGCCCGGAGCGGGGGACGATTCGAATCCTCCAGAGGCGGACGCGGCCCGCGACATCCTGCTTCGAAGAAACGGAACAAGCGAGCTAAGTGCAGCCGATGACTCTAGGATGACGCTGGATCGGCAAGTTCGCGCTTCCTAGCCCCGCCGCGCGCCCGCGCCCGCCCGCTTGCCGTGAGCAGCCGCTTTCGCAGTCGCAGGCTCTTCG
>JBGQNJ010000003.1:0-13058 GCA_041501065.1 Dehalococcoidia bacterium | reverse complement strand
TTCTTCGGCGACCGTCAGCACTCCCGGATACTGCAGGTGGGCTTGTTCGTTGAATTCCTTCAAGAAGGAAATGGCCGACAGGTTTTCGCGTCCACCGAATTCGTTCGGGATCCACTGCCCGGGACCGCGGCTGTAGTCGAGGTAGATCATCGATGCCACGGCGTCCACGCGCAAGCCGTCGATGTGATACTGATCGAGCCAGAACAGCGCATTGGCCAGCAGGAAGTTGCGGATGACGAGGTCAGTCGCGACGTGTCGGCGCCGGTACTCCGGCAGCGTGCGGCCCTGGTGCACGTATAGCAGCCGGCGCCGCTGCCCGTCGATCGTGATGTCCTGCCATGCGCCCGCCACCACTGCTACGAGGCGTCCCTCCTCCTCCGCAACCAGCACGCGGCTGTGCTCCTGCATCTCCTGGTGCGCGAAGAAGTTGGGTGAGCGGTCGAAGACAACGGTCCGGTCTCCGAGGTCGAGAGGAGAGTGGCGTTCGAGCTCGATCAGTGCATCGTTGTCGTCGGCGGTGGCTTCGCGGATCTCAGTCACTCCGTCGCCTCCGTCCATAGGGCGAGCACGCCTCTTCGCGCGTCACTCGTAGCGAAGCGCCTCCGCGATCGGGATGCTCGCCGCCTGCCGCGATGGGATGAACGTCATAACCAGCGCCGCCAGATAGGACACGAGGCAGATCGGGATGATCTCCAGCCAGGGGATGTAGAACCCGCGGAGCCCCATGTCGGACATTGACTTGCTCGTCAGCAGGAAGAAGGACAGCAAGATCGCGAGGCCCAGTCCTGTCAGAATCCCCAGCAGCGTGACGAAAGATGACTCCAGTAAGAAGCTGAGCGCTACCTGGCCGCGGCTGAAGCCTATGGCCCGCAGCATTCCGATCTGCTGCCGCCGCTCCACGACCGTTCGGAACGCTATCACGCCCACCGCCGCAATCCCGACAACCAGCCCGAGGCCCATGAAGCCCTGCATGAGGTAGAAGAAGCCCTTGGACAGCGCCATCTGATCGTCCACCTCTTGTTGAAGAGAAGCGGCCTGCGCGCCCCTGGTGAAGAGCGCCGCCTCTATCGCTTTTGCCGTCGCGTTGGCGTCCGTGCCCGGGGTGAGCCGCACGTAGTAGGTGTTGTAGGCGGCGCCCCCCAGTGAGTTGCCTACAACGTCGGCGCTGGTGTAGAGGCCGAAGAAGTTGCCGCTGGCCCCCATGGCCATGACGCCGATGACCTTCACCGGCGTGGTCTGACCTGTGGCCGAGTCGACGATGTCAAGCGGAATGGGGTCGAACGTATCCTGGCCTGGATCGATGCCACGGAGCTGGAACTGAGGTGGGCCCATGCTGTAGCCGCTGCCGCCCGTCGCAAAGGCATCGATGACAGCCAGCGAGGCGTCGTTCGCCAGGGCCGACCAGACGGCGGCGTCGCTGTCGTACCCGTTGGCGCGCGATTGGAACTGGATGCCGTTCTGTTTCAGGAAGGCCTGGTCCAAACCCCCGACCCGGTAGGTCGGCAGGTCCTTGACGTCTTTGCTGCTGTCCGACTCCTGCCTCAAGCGGGAGCGCGAGCCGCCCGCTATGGCGATCTTGCCCACAGCCTCGAATTTCGAAGTGTCGACGCCCGAGCCCGCGAGCGCCTGGCTCAGATCGCCGATGGGGTTCGATGGGTTCTCCTGGACCCGGATGTCCCAGCCGCCTCGCGCCTCCGGCGTCAGGAACACGCGGTCGAAGTTGCCGTTCATCACCGACATCATCGTCAGAGCGAAGATGACCAGCGCGATCATCGCCATAGTCATGCCGGTGCGGAACTTGCTGGCCAGGGGGTAGGCTACCGCCGTCTTTATCGACGGGGCGATGCGTCCCATTCGCCGGCCGCCGAGCGCGAGCAGGTTCAGGAGCAGATGCGCATTGTACATCACGACAAAGGTGGCGGCGGCCACCATCATGATGCCGCTCAGGAAGAAGAGCTCGATGCCCCCGCTCATTTGCGGGCCGGGGATCCTCTCGCCCGCAGCAACCGACCAGTAGACGAGAATGGTGAGCCCGACGGCGGTAAACAAAGGCCGCTCCGGCGCCCCAAGGTAACGGCAGGCGATGGCAATGCCGACGAGCACCAGGGAGATGCCCAGCGCCCAGGGGGCCACCTGCTTCGCCGACATCCCCGCGAACATCAACAGCACGCCGAAGAGTACCAGGCCGATGCCCAGGAACAGCGACCGCCGGGTGGGCTTCTTGTCCGGCTCCGGCAGATCGCGGATGGCCCGGACGATGTTCAGGTTGCTGACGCGCCACGATGAGAACAGCACAGTCACGAAGGTGAGAGAGACGCCGAGGGAGTAGGACATGACGAGGCTGCGGAGTGTCACCTTCGATTCGATGCTCACGAACTGGCCGAGGAGCAGCGTCATGGCGCCGGCTATCAGCGTGGCGACGATCACGCCCAGCGTTACGCCGACCAACGCCGATAGCATGTTATACCCCATTCCCTCCGACACGAAGGACTCTATGAGATGGCGCCGCTTCATCCCCACGGCACGGCTGATCCCCATCTCCGTCTTTCGCTCCGCCGCCAGCATGACGAAGATCATGACCGTCAGCAGGATGCCGGCGCCGATGGAGAAAAGGCCCAGCACCATGAAGAACGTCATGAGCACGTTGCCGGCAAGCTGCGCCGACTCAACGCCGTCGGACTTCAGCGAGTCGACGCTGTATGATTGGCCCTTGAGGGCGTCTTCCAGCTTCGCCGTTACGCTGTCTGAAACGGCGACGCCGCCTCGCACGCCGCCGCTGTTCGCGACTGCGATGTAGTCAGCTTCGCCCGGGCGATTGAACAGCTCTTGCAGAGTGTCGAGCCGTGTGGCGAGCCCCAGCTTCGGGTAGCCGCTGGAGCCGGTCAGCAGCCGGTCCTTGACGATGTTCACCACCCGGAAGGTGTACTTCTGGTTCTGGTAGTAGATGTCGATCGTGTCACCCGGCTTGGCGTCGATCTCGTCCGCCATGCTCTTATTGACCAGGACCTCGTCCTTCGCCAGCGCTGCGACGTCGACGGGGTTGCCTTTCTCGTCGACGACATCAGGGAAGGCCGCCATCCGAGAGGCATCGAGACCCGTCAGCATGCCGAGAGGCGCGCTCTGCTTGGAACCTGGATTCGACACAGCGACCGGCTCGCTGATTACGGGCAGGAAGCCGGTGATCTCGGTGTCACCCTTGAAGCGTTGCTCGAGGTCAGCGGCCAGCGATTGCGGCAGGGGATCGCGGCGCACCACCTCCTCCATCGTCTCGCTAAGCTTGTCGCCCTTCTGGACCGTCTCGTCGATATGCCCGGTGAGGTCGTAGACCATCTTCGTGATGCTGTGGTCGACGGTGTCGCCGGTCGTGAACGCGGCGGAGATTATGACGGTGCTGAGCATTAGGCCGATGATGATGAGCACCGTCTGCGCCGTCCGCCGCGGGATGTTGCGAAGGCCGATGAGGAACATGACGCGGTTGCGCAGAGCAACGAAGGCGATCGTGCCCACGCTGATGGCCAGCAGCGCGACCAGCGCGATCATAATGTCGTTCATAGGAATGCCGAAGAGGCTTTGCATGACGTCTCCTAGGTGGTCCTCGCCGGCGACCGCGGCATCAGGAGTTCACTTTCTCGTCGACGATGAGGCCGTCTACCATGTAGACGATGCGGTGCGCACGGGCGGCGATCTTGGCGTCGTGCGTAACGAGGACGAACGTCTGCCGGCGGTCGGCGTTGAGCTCGCAGATGAGGTCCATGATCTCCTGCGCGTTCGTGCTGTCGAGGTCGCCCGTCGGCTCGTCGCCCCAGACAATCGCCGGGTCGTTCACCAGCGCCCGCGCTACGGTGACGCGCTGGCGCTGTCCGCCGGAGAGCTCCGCCGGCCGGTGGTGCGCCCACTCGGTCAGGTGCACCTGCTCCAGTGCCGCGTAGGAGCGTTTGCGCGTCTCTCGCGCGCTTGTGCCTGACACCAGCAGCGGAAGCTCCACGTTCTCGATTGCCGAAAGAACGGGCAACAGGTTGTAGAACTGGAAGACGAAACCCATGCGCCGGGCGCGGAAGTCCGTCTTCTGGTTGTCGGACAGGCGGTTGATGTCGGAGCCGTCAACGAGGATCGTTCCGGAATCGATGGTGTCGAGGCCGCTGAGGCAGTTGAGAAGCGTCGTCTTGCCGCAGCCGGACGGTCCCATGATGGCGATTATCTCCGCGCGCTTGACTGAAAGATTGATCCCGCGCAGGGCGCGCACCTTGATGCGGCCCGTGTCATAGGTCTTCGCCACGTCCGTAGCGCAGACGATCAGGTCCTCTGCCTCGCCGGTTGTGGGCTGCGCCACGCGCTCCTCCTCCTCCATGGAAGTGGTCATCAATTGTCTCCATTCATCCGTTGCCGCTAAAACGGGGAACTGGTCTTGCCGAAGAAGAGCCAGCTCCCCTCATCAAAGATCATAGGCTGTGGGGACACGCGCGGTCAAACGCCGCCTACACGCCGTCGCGCGATTGGGATCGGGCCATTCTCGGCGACAGCGCTGCCCGGCCTGACGAATCCCGTCTCGTAAGCGAACGACGACGCTTGCGTGCGGTCGCGAAGGCCCAGCTTCGCCAGGACGCTCTTGACGTGAGTCTTGACGGTGCCCTCGCTGACGACGAACGCCTCCGCGATTTCAGCATTGGAGTAGCCTCGGGCCATGAGGGCCAGGACCTCCTTCTCGCGCGCTGTCAAGGACTCGATGGCGTCGGGCAGCTCGATGGGGGGCCACTTATCGACGGCCGGCTGCGCGTCGGAAGCGTGAGCCCCTGGGCCGGCGTCAGGCCCGATCAACGAGCCGTCGGTCAGCGGCATCTGCGGTAGCTTCCTGGCGCGAGAGCCGAGCATGACTCGCGCCCACAGCGCATGCAGGGCGGAAACCGTGTCGATAACGTGCGCGCCCAGGAAGAAAAGGAGCACGCCAAGCGGCACGAGCGCGAGTCCTTCCAGGGGGGAATCGAACCGGCCCCAAAGCTCAAGATTGCCGCCCGCCGCGATAACCAGGGGTGCGCTCAGGAACATGCCTACGCAGGCGTATACCGTAACGACGGTGACAAAGGCAGCGATGCCTATGGGGAACTGGCCGAACAGATACACCAGTCCCGTCCACGTGCTCGGATCGATGATCCGCGTCCACACCTGGGAGCGAGCCGACTGCCCGCGTTCAATTGCCGTCGGTGGGCGCCGGAGTTCGATCTGGCAGACTCTTCGAACGGCCCATGCTTCAGCGTCTCCGGCCCACCTCGTAAGGAAGAGCGTTGGGATGAGCACCAGAGGCCCGACGATCGTCCAGATCATCGCCCCTCCGAGCGATAGGGCCGTCACCAGGACAACGAAGTAGGCGGTTCCCAAAGGGAACATCGCCAGCAGGTGGAGCGCCCGCAGATAAGTGCGAGGCGTCACGGCGGGTCCAAGAACCTTCGACCAGGGGGACGAGAAAGGGCCGTACACCTTCGAGAATGCGTCTCTCATCGGTTCCTCCACTGAGTTCATTGGCCCGATATTACGGACTCTACCGATGCCGGCGCCTCTCTCTCAGTGGGTATTTCCGGTCGATTGCGGGGGATATTCACCAACTCCGAGGCCTACGCTGCATTCCGCCAGCGTTCAAGCGCCTGCTGTATTCGATCGTACAGGCTCGGGACGGCGTTCAGCCAGTCACCGGGCAGCAACACGTTGCCTGCCGGCTCCTGTCGACCGAACTTCATCCGGTAGTAGACCCAGCCGATCGCGTAGGACCGGGCGCCGCCGCCGACACTCGGCGCCAGGCGGCTGAGCCGCTCCACAACCTCGGTTGGCACCTGCCCGGCCGGGTAGCTCTCGCCGAGCAGCAGCAGCGACTCCGCTTCGTCCAACTGGCCGCCTGTCGTCCACTCATCGCGGGCGCGCGTGACGTCGCCCTGCGCGGCGTACCACTCGCCCATGACGGTGTGAGCGCGTCCCAGGTCCGGCTGGCGACTGATGGCATCGGCCAGGAGGTCGTGCGCGGTCGGGTAGTCGCCCAGCGCCATCGATATCTCCGCAAGCTCGATGCGTCCGCCCAGGTTCCCCGCGTCGCCCGCGACGGCGGCGCGACAGCTATCGCGCAGCGCCGGCAGCTCCAGCTTGCTCGGCGATGGCGCGTCCCTGCCGATGTGCGCGACGAGGTTGGCCGTGGCGCAGGGGCTGAGCGAGATGAGGGAGTAGCTGATGATCTCGAGGTAGTGCTGGCTACGGAAATCGCTCTCTTGCCAGAACCGCGAGTCGGCGATCGAAGGCGAGATGGTGATCGCTGAAGCATACGCCTGGACGGCCTCTTTCTCGGCGCCCACGTCCTCCAGCACGCCCGCAGCGACCAGCAGCACGGCGTCGTCCGCGCCGGCGAAGCGTTTTGCCTGGAGCGCGGCGGCTTGCGCCTCGTCGTTGCGACCGGCCGCGGCGAGCATGCGCGCCAGGTTCGCGTAGCCGATGGCGCTTCGCGGCTCCAGCTCCACGGCCCGTTGCAGACTGGCGATAGCGCGGTCGGCGCCGATGTCGCCATTGCTGAAAGCGATTGCTTCTGAGATGCCGAGCTGTAGCTGGTTCACCGCGAGGTCGGGGTCGAGGTCGACCGCCCGCTTCGCCTCGGAGATAGCGCCGGTCACGTTGCCCAACGCAAGCTGGCTGACGCTGTGGGAGTAGTGACGGTGCGCGACGTCGATTCGGAGCCAGACGAGCGGCAAGGCGACGAAGGCGATCGCCAGCAACCCGCGCGGCAGCAGCGTACCGAGGCGTCGCGCCAGGTTCGTCACCGACGAGGGTGAGGCTCCGTCGGATGCCGGCAGCGAGCGATAGTTCTTGACAGCTATCGCCGTGACCGCCGCCACGCCGATTAGCGCCGCCTTCCAGATATTCGCGGCGTCGGCGAGATTATGCACCGCGAACCCGGCAAGTGCGCCCGCGCAGGCCACGGCCAGCAATCGCTGCTCGACGCTGCCCCTTCGAAAGGTTTGCCAGAGCATCCAGCCGAGCGTCGCCACCAGGACGGCGAGCGCCGCCAGTCCGGCCAGTCCGGCATCGTCGCTCAGTTGCAGGAAGCCGTTATGCGCGTGGACCGCGTGGATTGGAAAGGCGCCGCTGTACTCGGGGTAGAGCAGGCCGAAGGTGCCGGGCCCGCCGCCGAAGAGCGGATGGTCGCGGAAGATGCTAACGCCGGCGTCGAAGACGTCGCGGCGCGGCGAGAGCGACTCGCGGAAGAGCCACTGCGGCCGCACGCTCCAGCGCGTCGCGACGACCGCTCCGGCGACAACGACGAACAAGAGGGCCACGGCGCCGCCCGCGACGAGGAGCAACCGCGTCCGCGATTTCGTCAGGGCCGCGCGTCGCAGCCCTGCAATCGACCAGGAACGGCGCGCGGCGGCGATGCCTCCCACGGTCACGATGATCGCCGTGGCCGCGCCTATCCAGGCGCCCCTGGAGAGCGTGAAGAAGACCGCCCAGAGGGCCGCAAGCAACATCAGACCCCAGAAGGCACGCAGCCAAAGCGACGCCGAACGGTAGACGCCGAGGACGTAAAAGGGCATCGCCAGGACCAGCGTCATGCCCAGGATATTCGGGTGGTCGCTTACGCCGTGCACCTTCGGCACCGTCGGCGGGATCAGGTCGCCGAGGTGGAAGCCGCCCGTCGTCGACTTCGCGAATCGGAGCCAGTCGAGGTAGTCACCGGCGACGTTCCAGAGTGCCCACACCGACGCGGCCGCGGCGGCGAGCATAAAGGCGCGCTGGAGGCCCGTCGCGTCGAGGAAGTGGAGGTCGCTTAGCGCGTAGAAGACGAGGACCGCTAGCAGGAGGACGAGCGTGCTCTCCAGGCTCACACGCCAGGCTACGGAAGCGACGGTGGCGACGAGGTAGGCTGCCAATAGAAGCAGCAGCGGCCAGTCGAGCGGCGAACCGCCGGGGAGGCGCCGTCGCAGCAGGAGGTAGCCCGCGAAGAGCGCCGCCGGTACGAGCGCGATGGCCTGGAAGGCGACCGTCGAGCGAAAGACCTCCGGTTGGGTCTGCGGCAGGCCGCTGCAGATGAAGTATCCCAACCAGCTTGCCGCCGCCAGCAGGGCGAGCCAGCGTGCCGCGACGGTCGCCGACGTCGAAGAGATGACCCTGTTCAATCGATGCTCCTCGCGCCATATCGCATTGCCCCATTCTAGCGAGCGGCCATGGCTGGAGCCAGCCGCGGCGCCGGCAGCGCGCCCTCTATCTACTGGATATCCGCCGTTCGGACGATAATACTCTGGAGCGTGCTGCGCATGCACCACGCTTCGCGGACTAAACGTCGCCTTCTCCGGGGGTCGAACGGTCCGAGCGCGGCCTGCGCGTGGCAAAAGGTGTCCTGCTCGTCATCCTGACGATCATCTTCGCCGGAATAGTCCTCGACCTTGCCGTCTTCCTGTCGCATGTCGGGAAGGCGCAATGGGAAGCCGAGAACATGGCGCTGGTCGCCGCCCGACAGCTCAGCGTCAACGGCGACCAGGCCGATGCCCTCCGTGCCGCCAATAACTGGATGGCGCGGAACAACCGCGACTCCTCCCGTGTCGAGTGCTGCACCTTCGCCGACTGGCGCCCCATCGGCTCGCCCGACGGCATCGTCGACACCGTCAGCGCGACCTCGCGGGCCAGCCACACGACGCTCTTCCTCGACTACTTCGGGCTGCCGAAGCTCTTCTCCGTTGAGAGGTCGGCGACGGCACAGGTCGTCGGCGCAACCGGCGCCCCCATATGCCCGTGGGGGATCATCGCCGACCCGCCTGTCCCGAATGACGACGGCCGCTTCGGGCTCGTGCCCGCCCGCGTCTACGCCTTCGACCTGGCAGCGGGCAGCCCCGGCAATGGCAGTCTTCTGCCCCTCGACCTGGCCGGCTCCGGCCTCGCGGGCTACCAGAAGGCGATTGCCGCCGGTTGTCGAAAGGAGGAGACCGGCCGCTGGTCGGTCGGAGACGTGGTCACGCCGTTAGGCGGCGAGGGCGACGTCGCCGCGACCACGCTGCAGGCGCTGAACGACTACTACAATTTCGAGACGGGCGATGGCGTCGCCGACTACCTCGGCCCCCAGTGGTGCGACATCACCTTCGAGCCCGACGGCGGAGTCGGCGCCGGCCACATAACCGGCTTCGACCCCTCTGTGCAGTTGCCGCGCGTCGAATGTGTACGCGGCTCAGACGGCGGAGCTGGACGGCTGGTTATTGTGCCCATCGTGACACCCCCGGGTGACGAAGGCGGCAGCGTCCGCATCCTGGGTCTCGCCTCGATGTACCTTGCCTCCTGGGACCGCGGCCGCGCGCCTGACGGACGCATCTATGGCGTCTTCTTCGACCGGGCGCGCATAGGCGTCGACAGCGCGGACCTCTCGGGCGCCGACGACAGCCCCCTGGCGCCCCTACGGATAGCCCTGTTCAACCAGTAGAGTCGCGCTCCTGGAGGAAGGTGTCGATGGCCTGCGCAATGCGGTCGGCGACGGCCTCGCGGGCGAGCGGGTCCTTCAGCACCGCGGCGTCGGCGTCGTTCGTGAGGAAGAGGATCTCCGTGAGGACGGCAGGCATCTGGACCTCGCGCGTCACCAGGAACTGGCAGAAGCCGGCGGAGTTGTGCACCGTCGAGTCCTCTTGCGTACCGCGGCGCACCGTCTCGTAGCCGTAGTCTTCCAGGCCCTGCACGGCGGCGTCGAGGATCAGATCCGCCAGGCGGCCACTCTCCGCGCCGAAGCGGTGCTCCCCGCAATACCAGATCTCCGTGCCCGACTGCGCTGGGTGCGGCGAACCGTTGTTGTGAATCGAAATGAAGAGGTCACCGTCGACGGCGCCGGCCAGACGGACCCGGCTCATGAGGTCGCCGGAGATGAGCGCCTGCGTGAGCGGCCCGATCGCCAGGGGCTTGCCGAAGCCGGAACGAGTAATGTAGACGTCGTACCCCTTCGCTTCCAGGAAACGGCGCAGGTTCTCGGCGATGTCCAGGTTCGCCTCCGCCTCCGTCAGGTCGACCTCGCCGTCGGCAAGATGATGTACCGCCCCCGGGTCGCCGCGGCCGTGGCCGGGGTCGAGAATGATCGTCGGGCGGTGCGGCTGCGGCGTCGGCTGGCGCTGCAGGAGTGAGCCAGGCCCTTCCAGGACGCCGGCCCGCGTCGACGGCTGCGCCTCTTTGGGTACCGGCATCACTCGTGGGCCGCTGACGGGGTCAGTGTCACCATCGGCAGTGACGGTGTCTTCGAGTAACTGAGGGCTTTCCTCCGGCGTCGCCGTAGGGGCAAGCTCGGCGTCGAGCGCTGTTGTGGCGGTGGCGGGCGCCGTCACACTCTCTGTAGACACGCGCCCGTGCGCGGCGACGACCGACCCCGCGACGAGGCTGGCCAGCACCGCGAACGCGCAGGGAATAAGGATAAGAAGACGCACCTTCATTGCCGTTTACCGTCCGAGCAGCGGTTAGGCGGCCTCGTCCTCCGTCGCTTCGACGCGGATGCCGAAGGCCGAGGCCAGCACGCGCAGCTCCTGCAGGATCTCGACGGCCGGCACGTCCTCCATCTGCGAGGTCAGGCCGGAGTTATCGACAAACTCCTCGTCGACGGTCATGAAGACCTTCAGCATCTCTTCGTCACTGCCCATGGACCTGTTGTCGTCGCCGTCTTCTTCCTTTGGCTGCTCCTCCTCCGGTTTCTCTTCCTCGTCCTCCTGCTCGGTTTCTTCGTCCGTAGGTGGTTCGAGCAACTCGTCCGGCAGCGAGTCAATCGTCTCGCTCTCCTCCTCTTTGCCTCGGCCGTTCCCGAATCTGAGGAAAGGTATAAGCTTCATAATTGGCCTCCAGTCGTTACATCGGCGCCGCAATGCTGGCGAAGAGTCCCTGCACAACCCAGGGTATCAGTAGCATCGCGAGGCCGGATAGGAAACACATTACTGACCCGTAAAGGCATAGCTTATAGACGTGACCGCCAGACGCCGCGTAAGGAGCGAACGTGTTCGCGACGGTGAGGATCAGGATCACGGCAACGATGAACGCCCGAATGAAAGCCATATCAGGCGCTGCGAAGAGGAGCGTCGTCGATACGCCAGCCTCTTGCGCGACGCCCTGGTCCAACCCCTGGCTCTGGACCTCCACCATCTTCGACCCGAAGACCACCAGCACCTCCGTCACGAACAGCAGAATCGACAGCAAGGCGACGTGAAGCGGGATCATGATGAACGTGAAGGTGGACGACACCAACTTTCTGCTTGCCCGTAGCAGGGAGACCTTCATCGCGAACATCGACGCCAGGTAGCTGATTCGCTCGGCGTCGCCGCCCAGGCGCAGCCCGTCCCAGAAGATGCGCACCGCGCGCGTGACCATCTCGCTCCCCGATTCGGCAGCAAAGCGCGTCCAGGAAAGGTCGGAGCGTAACCCGCTGCGCAGCCGGACGTGCAGGCGCTTCACCTGCGGCTCCAATGACCCCAGGGAACGCCGGTTCAGCCGTGCCAGCCCTTCGCCGACAGTGCTGCCCATGGCCGCCACCATGCTGCCTATCGCCCGCAGGACGCTGGATATGTCCCGGTCGCGACGGTCGATTTGCAGGTCCTCGCGCATCGCAAGCAAGCCGATGGGCAACATGAAGATAGATATTGTTATGAAGGCAACGGGCAGCCCGAAGCCGAGGAGCATGACGCCGGCGCTCGCCGCTAGGCCCAACGGCAGGACGTATCTGGCGAGAAGGGCAGCGAAGTGACGCTCGTGGGAGTAGTCGGCCAGCGTGCAGGCTTTCACTTCTAAGGGCGCCACGCTGTACACGATCCACGACCCGAGAAAGGTCACGCCGATGACGACGACGGCGAGGCCGACAATCAGACCGGCGCCCATGCTGTATATCATCATCGACACGAGGGAGATGACCACGATCAGCGCCGCCGATACCATCAGGGCCACGTAAGCGTCCGTCCACCGTTGCAGCGTCTCCAGGTCGCGCTCGTAGCTCTTGCCGTACAGCTCCAGTTGCACCTCCATTTCGCGGGCCAGGAACGGCGCCTCTCCTTCACCCGACGACAGCGCGCTGGCGAAGCGCAGCAGGAGACTGCGCATGTTCTCGTCGGCCAGCGTCTCCGCGACTGCCTCACAGGCCTGGGCGTAGTCGTAGTTCAGTCGCTGGGCGGCAAAGTGGATGCGCCGGAACAGGATCGACGTGCTATATCCCAGGTTCGACGTGTGCTCGAAGAGCTGCGCGCGGGAGACGCCGGCGGTCGCGATGGCGGACATATACGTAAGCTGCGTGACGAGGTCAAACGCCACGGGGTCCCGTCCGAAGAATCGGGCCGGTTTCTCCAACTTCGCGCGCTCTTTGACGGCGCTAGAAGAGGCCTTCGCGTTGCGCCTTAGCAAGGAGTTGATAGAGATCATAGAAGTCCGTGACGCTCTGTTGCTGCAGCTTCTCCAGGATCGCCGCCTTCTTGTCCAGCTCCAGGTAGATCTTTCGCTTGTCCTTCGGCGTCAGCCCCCGGCGTGGCGCCACGCGGTTCTCCAGGAGATAGCTGTTCATGTTGCCCGTGAACTCGAATGCGTCGTCTGCCGGGTTCCAGCGGAAGGCCTCGACGAACGAGAAAGAGTCCGACGCAAGGTCGTAGCCGATGATTTCGTTGATGCTCAGGACACGCCTGCCCAGCTTGCCGGTCGGAAGCCGGACGGCGCTGCAAATGACCACGAGGTTGAGGTTGTCCATGTATGGCTTGGGCACGTTGATCGGGTTACCCGTGATACGCTGGATCAGCTTCTCAACGGTTGACGCGTGGAAGGTGGACATGACCTGGTGCCCTGTCTGCATCGCCTGGAAGGCGACGGCGCCCTCCTCGCCGCGGATCTCGCCGACGATGATGGCGTTCGGACGTTGCCGCAGCGCGGCCTTGAGGAGTCCGAACATGTCGACGGAGGCGCCCTGCGTGGCCTCACCGGACATTCGAACCACCTCACGGATCCAGTTGGTGTGGGGCACCTGGAGCTCCGGCGTGTCCTCGATGCTGACGATCTTGGCGTCGGGCCGGATAAAGGTCGTTATCGCGTTGAGCAGCGTCGTCTTG
>JBGQNJ010000002.1:0-14564 GCA_041501065.1 Dehalococcoidia bacterium | reverse complement strand
CACTAGTACGCCTCTTAGCCAGATTCCCATCACCAGGACGCCTCTTTGCCAGATTCCCATCACCAGGACGCCTCTTTGCAGGATTGCCCGTGTCACCAAGACGCCTCTTTCTCGTCGGCGCCCCGGTTCTCGCCGTCGTGATATTCGGGATCTTGCTCGCCCTTCGCATCGCCCTTGGCGGCGGAGGCGGAGAAGACGAGCAAGCCAAGATTTCCGGAACTCCCACTGCCCACAGCGCCGGCCTACTCGATGAGTCAGTTCTCCAGCAGCAGCAGCTCGGCCGCGAAGACCTCGCCAACCGCCAGGGACAAGAAGGCATCTCCGGCACCAATCCGGACGCGCCAGTCCCCGGCGGCGAAGGCGACCGCCTCCTGATACCGTCCATAGACGTCGATGCGCCCCTCACCATGCGTGTCGCGGCTGCTGACGCGAACGGTTCCGTCAAGATGGAGAACCCGGAAGGCCCCCAGGACGTCGTCTGGTACGACTTCTCGGCATTCCCGGGGCTCGGCGGCAGGCCCGGCGTCGGCGGCAACACCGTCCTCTCCGGCCACGTCGACTACCATAACTACGGGCCGGCCGTCTTCTGGGACCTCGGGAAGCTCGAAGTCGGGGCGGAGATCATCATTCACCTCCGCGACGGAACCGAGTACAAGTACACCGTCCAGTGGAACCGCACCGTCGAGCCCTCATCGACGACGTGGAGCGACATCGTGGCGTCCACCTCCCAGGAGTCGCTCACGATGATCACCTGCGCCGGCACCTTTGACTCGTCGACTCGCTCCTACGACCAGCGTCGCGTGGTTTGGGCGACTCGCACGAGCTAGGCCGTCCAGCCATGCGCGCCGGAGCCGGCCTCATGCGATGGCTTCGCCGACTGCCCCGCTGGGCCATGCTACCGGCAGGCGTGGCACTGCTTACCGTCTGCGCCGCTCTGGTCTGGCTTGTTGCCTTCAACGGCGGCGACAACAGCAGCAATGCCCCGAACCAGGCCGTCGCCGCGCCGACCGAGACCGCCTCTCCCACGCCGGTCGCCGACATCGAGCGCTTGATAATACCGGCGATCAGCGTCGACGCCCCGGTCACCCCCAAGGCCGTCGACCGCGATGGCCAGATGCCCTCGCCGGACGGCCCGCAAGACGTGATCTGGTACGATTTCTCTGCCCTCCCCGGCCTGGGCGGCAGACCCGGAGCCGGCGGCAACACCATACTCGCCGGCCACGTCGACTACCATGGGTACGGGCCCGCCGTCTTCTGGGACCTGCGCAACGTCAAGCAGGGCGACGAGATCACCGTCCGCCTGCGCGATGGCAACGAGTACAAGTACGTCGCGCGGTCGAACCGCATCGTGGACCCTGCCGCTGCCTCGTTCAACGAGATCGTGGCGTCCACCACCGAGGAGTCGCTCACCGTTATCACCTGCGCCGGCGATTTCGACCCCGCGACGCACAACTATGACATGAGACGAGTAGTATGGGCAGTTCGAGAAGGCTGATCGCTCTCTTCAACGCGGCGTGGGGCCGCACAGCGGCCTTCTTTCGTCGCTCGCCCCTGCTGGCCTATCCGGCGACAGGTGTCGCGGCGCTGGCCGTATGTGGCCTCCTGGTCTGGCTCATCGCCTTCCGCGGCGGTTCCGAGGGCGCCGGCGACGTCCTGAATAGCAGCACCTCGCCGACACCCCGAAGCACGGCGACGGTCACCGTCACTCCCACTCCCGACGTCACGCCCACGCCCGTCGGGCCCATGCAGGCTTCCGGCGCCGCGCCCGGCACGCCCGCCCCCTCGACAGGCGGCTCCACGAACGATGGCCCGGCCGCCGAGAGCGCCATGCGTTTCAAGATACCGAGCATCGGCGTCGACGCCCCTGTGACTATCCGCAAGATCGGTAGCGACGGCCAGATGGGCGCGCCCAACGGCCGCTTCGACGTCGTCTGGTACGACTTCTCAGCCTTCTCCGGCATGGGCGGCTATCCGGGCGACGGCGGCAATGCCGTTTTCTCCGGCCACGTCGACTACCATCCGAACTATGAGGCCGTCTTCTGGGACCTTCGCCTCGTCGGCCCCGGCGACCTCATCGAAGTCGACCTCCCCAACGGCACCGCCGTCCGCTACTCCGTGCAGTGGAGCGAGACGATCAGTCCCGAGGCCGACTTCAGCTCCTACGTCACGAAAACCGGCCAGGACACGATCACCATCGTCACCTGCCAGGGCACCTTCAACTCAGCTACCCACAACTACGACCACCGCCTCGTCGTGCGCGGAGTGCGTATCCCTTGACCCGAAGGAGCGGCATTCCCCTACTAGTCCCAATCCTGCGCGCTCCTATAGAATTGTTCTATGCAGATACCGCGCGGAGTAGCTAGTTGAAGTTCCGTTCCTCCTCGGTCGCAACCTCCGATCGCCTGAGCCGGCTCTCCGTGGTCGTCATGGCCCTCGGCATCGCCGCCCTTGCCGCGGCCGGCGTCCTGTTCGCGCTCTCCGCGACGGGCATCATCGGCGACGGCGGCCTGCGCAGCGGTCCGGGCACTGTCACCGGCTTCGGCAACTACACGCCGTCTCCCGCGACTCCGATGCCGTCAGCGCCCACGCCCAGCGCGGCGCCTATGACCCGAATAGTCATCCCTAAGGCCAAAGTCGACGCCCCCCTCGTCACTTTGAGCATCGACGAGAACGGCGTGATGCAGTCGACGAGCAACGCCTACGACGTCGCCTGGTACGACTTCAGCGCCAAGCCCGGTACGGGCAGCAACGCCGTGTTCTCCGGCCACGTCGACTACCACGACGTCGGGGCAGCCGTGTTTTGGAATCTTCGCGACCTCCAGCCGGGCGACGTGGTCGAAATCCAGCTCGCAGACGGCACGTCCTACGAATACGGCGTCAGCGCCCTGAACTGCATGCCCGTGGCTGATGCGCCGATCTCCGAAATCGTAGGGCCCACCCAGAGCGAAGTCGTCACCCTCATCACCTGCTGCGGAACGTTCAACAGCTCCACGCGCCAGTACGACCGCCGCCTCGTCGTGCGGGCCGACCGCGTCTTCACCGCCGCCCCAACCCCGCAGGCGCTGCCCTGAGCAAAGCGCCGGGAAAAGGGGATCGAGCGTATCGGCGCGCCTGAGAGGCAAGAAATGTAGGGGAGGACTTCAGTCCTCGCGCTGCGTCCCAAGGCCGGAAGTCGTGCCCTCCTTCCCGAAAACGGCAGCCCAACCCCCCTCAGCACGCTGTGAGACGCCCATCGAGTCTATGCTATAATGTTGCTTGCCATTAGGAGCCCGGCGGAGAGGTGTCCGAGTGGTTTATGGTGCCGCTCTCGAAAAGCGGTGTCCTGGCAACGGGACCGGGGGTTCGAATCCCTCCCTCTCCGCCAGCCGCGCTCTCCCACGAAGAGGGCGTCGGAAAACGCCGTAGCCGAGACTTTCCAGTCTCGGCATTCAAACTAGCAGCTTGACCCGAAAGCTTGCTGTTGCCAAACACGTAGCCGAGACTTTCTGGTCTGGGCATCGCGCGGAGAGGTGCTGGAGTGGCCGATCAGGCACGCCTGGAAAGCGTGTGACCTTTCGGGGTCCGTGGGTTCGAATCCCACCCTCTCCGCCACCCACAAGAGACTACTCGTCTGCCCGCGGCGCCCGCTGGCACATTCTCGGGCGTATACATCCTCGGCTCACGCCTCAACAAACGGTTTCGCCTTCACGGTTGACACGGGAACGTTGGCACGTCATCAGATGCTCGTGATGTCGTGCCCGACTTCTTCACGCGTCCTTCACGCTGCTTCAAGCGAGGCTCACGTCCGCTGCACTCCCTGTCAATAAGCTAAACGTATGAGATGCAAGTGTCGCCGCGGATAACGTCGGCGAAGAACAAGAAATGGAGGACGAGCCAAAATGGCAGAGGAAGTGACAATCACGCGCATCTTCGACGCACCGCGCGAACTGGTGTGGAAGGCGTGGACGGAGCCTGAGCGCCTTATGCGCTGGTGGGGGCCGAAAACCTTCACGTCGCCGGCCTGCGAGATAGACCTGCGTGTCGGCGGGAAGTACTTTAGTTGCATGCGGGCTCCCGACGGCAAGGACTACTGGAGCACGGGCGTCTACCGGGAGATCGTCGAGCCGGAGCGACTCGTCATGACCGATTCCTTCGCGGATGCGCAGGGCAACACGGTCCCTGCCTCGTACTACGGCATGAGCGGAGACTGGCCGATCGAGATGCTGGTCACGCTGACGCTGGAAGAGCACGCCGGAAAGACGAAGCTCACCCTGAGGCATTCGGGAATTGAAGGCTTCAGCGCCGAGGACCGCCGGAACATGACGCAGGGCTGGAACGAATCCTTCGACAAGCTCGCCGAAGCCCTGGCAAGCTGGCAGCGACAGAGAGCCGCCGCTTAATCTTCAGGAGCGGGAACGACAAACAAAGCGACGGGGCCCCGTTCGGCCCCGTCTCCGTCTGTCATCGATAAGCCGTTAGCGCCGCCGGCGACGCCTCGTCATAATCTCGTAGCGCGTGCGGGCCTCTTCCTGGCCCTCGGCGATGCCCTCTTTGCCCTCCTCCACCGCCTCGTGCAATCGCTCCCGTAGCGTCGCCCAGACGGCCACGATGCGCGCCGTCACGCCCACAGCGATCGCCTGCGCCCTCTCGACCACCACCTTCGCCGGCAAGCGCCCCTCTTCCTCCAGTTCTCCGCCACTCTCCCAGGTACCGCTCTCCATCATCTCCCGGCGCGCGCGCTCCTCGCCTCTGAGGCGCGCCAGCATCAGCCCCAGGAAGTGCCCTGCGATCACGCCGCTTATGACGCCACCGAAAAAGCGCTTGCGCCCCCCGCTTCGGCGTTTCGGTTCCGCAGCGGCCCCTTCGTCGGGTGTTGCCTCTTCAGAACGCACTTCCACCGTCTCTCCAGCGGCGGGCGTCTCCTGGTCATTCATCTCATCCATGGGTCTGCCTCCCGTTCATCTCTCGGCCGCCCGCTAGGCCTTGCGCCCGCGCCGTCCCAGGCCCGCCAGCGCCATAAGGCCGCGCCTCAGCCCCGTCACCAGCCCGTAGAGCCGGATGATAGGGCTCACGGTCGTGTCGGCGATGAAGCTGGTCGTGCCGCGGATGTCGTCGACGACCTGTCGCGCGGAGTCGAGCGTCGGCGACAATTGCCCCTTCATTATGCCCTTCGTCACGCCGATGAGCCCGCGCGCCGCAATTCCGACCACGAGCACCATGACGAGCGTCACGATCAGTACCAGCGCCGTCAGGCAGCCCGCGATGATGATCACCAGGTCACGAATGTCCTGCAAGCTCATGTGCTACGCCTCCTTGAGTGTTCTCTACCCTCTCGCCGTCAGGGCAGGCCTGTCTGCCGTCACGGCAGGGCCTTGGCGATGATGCCGCCACCGAGGACGCGCTCGCCCTGGTAGAAGACGGCGGCCTGGCCCGGGCTAATCGCCCGCTGCGGCTCTTCGAATCGCACCGCTGCGCACTCGCCCTTCACGCATACCACAGCCGCGACGGCCGGCGCCCGGTAGCGCACCTGCGTCGACACCGCGACCTCGCCCTCCGGCGCCCTCCCACTCACCCAGCGCAGCTCCTCCGCCAGCAGACCGCCGCAGAGCAGGTCGTCCTCGCCACCTACCGTAATCGCGTTCGCCGACCGGTCTATGGCGACGACGTAGCGCTTCTCGCCGACTGCCACCCCGAGGCCGTGTCGCTGGCCGACGGTGTAGCCGCCGATTCCGGCATGTTGCCCAACGACGCGACCCTGCATATCCCTTATCTCGCCCGGTTGCTGGCACACGCGCCCGTCGATGAAGACGCGATAGTCCTCCGGCACGAAGCAGATCTCGAAGCTGTCACGCTTCTCCGCCACCGGCAGGCGCCAATGCGCGGCGAGCCTGCGCACCTCTGACTTTCGATGCTCGCCTACGGGGAACAGCAGCCGTGCAAGCTCCGCCTGCCCTACCGTGAACAACGCGTAGGACTGGTCTTTCGTTTCGTCTACCGCGCGCAAGAGGTCGAAGCCGTCGTCACCGTCACGCGCGATGCGGGCGTAATGGCCGGTACCGAGGAAGTCGGCGCCCATGGCCGTGGCGCGCTCCAGCAGCGTCTTGAACTTGACGCGGTCGTTGCAGGCGAGGCAGGGGTTCGGCGTGCGGCCCCGCTCGTAGTCGCGGCAGAAGTAGTCGACGACCTCCTGCTCGAACTCCCGCTCGAGGTTGACTACCTGGTGCGGGATGCCGAGCACCCGACACACCGCTCGCGCGTCGTCGGCGCCCAGGACGCAGCAGCCGGGCCGGAACGCGCTTTCGACCGCGTCCTCGCTCCAGAGGCGCATCGTAACGCCTAGCACGTCGTAACCTTCGCGCAGCAAGAGGGCGGCGGCCACCGAGGAATCGACGCCGCCGCTCATCGCCACAACCACACGCTTCTTAGTCATGAGTCGTCATCCAACAAACCGCCTTCGATAGCTTCAGAGACCATGCTATAATACTCGGCGGAGGTGGGAATCTGGAAGCAAGCGAACTGGCCCAGCGAGTCGTAGAGCTCCTCTCAGACAAGCAGGCAATAGACATTATACTACTCGACATTGGCCAGGTTGCGAATTTCGCCGACTATTTCGTTATCGCCTCCGCCACCAACCCCCGCCAGATGCAGACCCTTGTAGACACGCTTGACAGCGACCTCAGCGGCGACGCCGTCTCCGACTCCCGCCGCGAAGGCGACGCCAACTCCGGCTGGGTGCTCCTCGACCTCGGCGACGTGGTCGTTCACCTCTTCGACCCGGAGACCCGCGCCTACTACAACCTGGAGGCGCTCTGGAGCCGCGGCGTCTCCGTCGTCCGCTTCCAGTAGCTACTTCTCGACGATCCAGCCTTCGACGCTGCGCTCCCAGCTAACGATATCCTTCTCGTCGAAGAAAAGCGCCACCTCTCGCGCCGCCGACTCCGGCGAGTCGGAGCCGTGGACTATGTTTCGCCCCATGTTGATGCCGAAGTCGCCGCGGATGCTGCCGGGCGCCGCCTTCGCCGGGTCCGTCGCGCCTATCGTCTGCCGGGCCAGCGCGACAGCGTCTTCCCCCTCGAAGATGGCGGCGATTACCGGCCCCGACGTGATGAAGCTGCACAATCGCTCGTAGAACGGCTTCCCGACGTGCTCGGCGTAATGGCGGGCGGCCAGCGCCTCGTCGATCTGGAGCAGCCGCGCCGCGACCATCTTCAGGCCGCGCCGCTCGAAACGGCCCAGCACCTCGCTCGCCAGTCCCCGCTGCATCGCGTCCGGTTTTACCAGCACCAGCGTCCTTTCAGGCATCATCTCGCTCCTAGCCTAGTAGGGGCGGGCCCCCGTGCCCGCCCTGGACCACGCATCACGCTTCTCATCCCTTCCGCGGCCCGATCGCCGGCTCCCGCAGGTACAGCGGCACGAGCGTCCGCGCATCGTCGACCTCGCCCGATGCCAGGCGCCGCCAGCCGAGCTCCGCCAGGAATCCCGCGCGACGCCGCACCGGCGCGATCACGACCGTCGTCCCTGCCGCCGCCAGCATCTCGTCCACGCCGTCGCCTTCCTCGGCGCAGAACAGCGCATTCGACGGTGCCGCCGACAGCAGTGCCTCCGGCGTCGAAAGCCGCGGCGCCGCGATTTCTCGCCATTCGTCCCGCGGCCCCTCATAGACAGCCCAGGCGACCTCGCCGCGACCCGCGCGATGTACGGCGCAGACGGGCCGCCCGCAACCGGCAAACTGGTACGCCTCGGCCTCCAGCCGGCCCACGCCGGCTATCGACAGCCCCAGCGCGAAGGCCAGTCCTTTGGCAGTGCTCACGCCGACACGCAGCCCTGCATAGCCGCCGGGCCCCGTGCACACGAAGACCGCCCGCAGGTCGCGCTTGTCGATGCTCAGGCGCGCCAGGAGGCCCTCCACAGCCGGGAGGAGCTGTACCGAGTGCTGCCGCTCGCAGCGCCACGTCATCTCGCCCGCGAGCCGTCCCTCGTCGCTGACAGCGATGCTCGCCCAATCGCTGGCCGTATCGATCGAAAGCTCCACGTCAGCGCCGCCTTCGCCCGGACTTCGTCACCAGCTTCTCCGCCAGCTCGCGCGCACGCTGGCCCTCAGGCTCCAACGACAGCTCCCTTGAGCGATCGTCCAACCACCTCAGGCGTATCAGCAGGCGCTCGCGCGGCATCTCCTCCCATGCCCTGTCCGGCCACTCCACGACGAGCACGCCGCCGGCCGCGTTCTCCTCCAGCGCCAGGTCGGCCACCTCCGTCGGCTCCGACAGGCGGTACAGGTCCGCCAGGTACATCTTCAATCGGCCCTCGTACTCGTTGACCAGCACGAACGCCGAGCTCTTGACTTGCTCGCGCACGCCCAGGCCCTCGCCGATGCCCTGCGCCAGGCACGTCTTGCCCGCGCCGAGCTCGCCCTGCAAAAGAACGACGTCGCCTGCCCGCAGATACCGGGCCAGACGGCGGCCGATCCTGCGCGTCGCCGCCGGGCTATCGCTTCTGAGCACGAACGGCGCCATCTAACGCGCCGTCCCGCCTGCATGTCCGCTAGGGCCCGCGAAGTGGTCCCAGCCGGCGGTCGCGAAGCTCACCTCCTGCCCCGCCTCATCGACGAAGCGCACCCGGCGCTCCGGATCGTCGGCAAGCGAGCCGATGACGGTGATGGGTATGGCGAACCGGCCGCGCACCCGGTCGACGATGCCTACCGGGCCGGTGAACAGCAGCTCGTAGTCCTCGCCGCCGCCCACGGCCATGGCGACCGCGTCCTCCGGGAACGTGCGCGACAGGTGTTGGCTGACGGGGATGTCGGTCACTCGCACCGTCGCGCCCAGCCCCGACGCTTCGCAGACGTGGCGCAGGTCCTGCGCCAGCCCGTCGCTGATGTCGATGGCGCAGCGTATGCCCGTCCGCAAGAGCGCCTGCCCCAGCTCGACGCGAGGCTGCGGCCGGAGTTGCGCTCGTCGCAGGAAGGTTGCCGCTTCGGGAGAAGAGGGCCGGCCCTCCAGGAGGAGCCTCAGCCCGCCGGCGGCGTTCCCCAGCGAGCCGGACACCGCGATGAGGTCGCCTGCGTGCGCCGCGTTACGTCGCAATGCGAGCGGCTCGCCGCGCTGGCTCTCGCTGGCGCGGCCGGTCAGCGCCACCGTGATCACCACGTCGGACGATCGCACCATGTCGCCGCCGGCGATGACGATGCCGTACTCGCGGCCCACGGCGATCATCCCCTTGTAGAGCGCCAGCGCGTCGTCGACCTCGAAGTCGTCAGGGAGGGCGAGCGTAACGAGGGCGTATTCCGGCGTGCCGCCCATCGCCGCGATGTCGCTGACGTTGGCGGCGAGCGCCTTCCAGCCGAGGTCGCTCCAGCTCACGTTCTCGCGCGGGAAGTGTACGCCGGCGACGAGGGTGTCGGTGGTCGCGAGGTGCGCCGCGGCGGTGCTCTGCCAGAGGGCGGCGTCGTCGCCGATGCCGATCAGCAGTTTCGAGCGCGGGCCGAGGATGGTCCTCGCCTTGTCCTGCGCGCCCACCTCATCCCTGATGCGCTCTATGAGGCCGAACTCTCCCAATTCGGATACTTTCACGCCATCGATTATACCTTCCGCCTCCCTCGGCCCTCAACCGACCGGCGCGCCTCCCCATCTGATATATTGAAAGAGAAGACGCGATGACGGAACGCTGAGGGAACATGCGCATTCTCATCGCCGCCGACATCCATGCCAACCTCGAGGCCTTCCAGGCTGTCTTGCGCCACGCCGAGCAGCCGGGCCCCATCGACCGCCTCTGGTGCCCCGGCGACATCGTCGGCTACGGCCCCGACCCGAGCGCCTGCATCGCCCTCGTCCGCAGCTACCCCCACCTCGCCGTCGCCGGCAACCACGACATGGCGGCCGCCGGCAAGATCGGCACCACGGAGTTCAACGCGGCGGCAGCGGAAGCCGCGATGTGGACCGCGGGCCAGCTAGGCTACGAGGAGCGTCGCTACCTGGAGCAGCTTCCGGAGGTGGCCTACGAGGGCGATTTCACGCTCGTGCACGGCAGCCTGCGCGCGCCGATCTGGGAGTACATACTTCAGATGCCGGCGATGGAGGCGCAGTTCCGCCTCATGGAGACGCCCTACAGCATCATCGGGCACTCGCACGTGGCTTTTATCGCCGAGGAGGGCGACGACGGCAGGGTGTGGATGTCCGCCTGGAAGGACGGCGACGTAGTGAACCTGCCGGAGAGCCGCCTGATCATCAACCCCGGCGGCGTCGGCCAGCCGCGCGACGGCGACCCGCGTGCCGCCTATGCCCTCTACGACGCCGACGCGCGCACGATCACGCTGCATCGCGTCCCGTACGAAATCGCCGTGACCCAGCAGAAGATGCGGGCGGCGGGCCTTCCGGCGTCGTTGGCGCAGCGCCTGAGCTACGGCCAGTAGCGGTCGCCCGCCCGTCGAGAACAGTTCCTGACGACTATACCGGAGTCTTCGTCGTGAAGATGCCGCCCAGCCGCTCCTGCGCCGCGAGCGCCTCCTCCACCATGCGGTCGATGAGCTCCTTGCACGTCGGCACGTCGTGCACCAGACCTACGGCTTGGCCCATGCTCACCAGCCCGTCTTCCATGTTCCCCGTGTCGACGACCGCCGGCCCCTGCCTGGCGATGAGCGGCAACATCTCCTCCAGCGTCGCGCCCTTCTTCTCGAGCTCCACGACTTTCTCGACGACCGAGTTCTTGACCAGACGCGAGGGGTTCATTATCGACTTCATGCAGTAGACGGTGTCCGTCTCCGCGGCGTGGACCATCCAGTCCTTGAAGGCGTCCTGCCCGCGGCATTCCTTCGTCGCCATGAAGCGCGTGCCCATCAGGATGGCGTCGGCGCCGAGGGCCAGTGCCGCGACGAGGCCGCGCCCGTCCGCGAAGCCGCCGGCGGCGACCAGCGGCAGCTTGACGGCGTCGGCGGCCGCCGGCACCATCACCAGCGTCGTCACTTCGTCCATGCCGGGATGCCCGCCGGCCTCGTGCCCGACTACGCAGATCGCGTCGACGCCGAGGCGCTCGGCCGTCATCGCGTACCTGACGCCCGGCACCTTGTGCATGATCTTGACGCCGGCGGCATGCAGCGGCGCCACCACTCCCTTCGGGCTGCTCCCCGACGTCTCGACGACCGGGATCTTCTCATCGATGGCGACCTGCACCCACTCCTCGACCGGCTGCGGCCGCACGGAAGCGAAGAGGTTAATATTCAGACCGATGGGCTTGTCGGTGAGGTCCTTGGTCTTGCGAATGTCCGCCCTCAGCTCTTCGAGCGTCGGATAGGTAGCGGCCGTCAGGAAGCCGAGGCCGCCCGCGTTCGCGACAGCCGCGATTAGCTCCGCCCTGCCAACCCAGAACATGCCGCCGCAGAGGATGGGGTACTTGATGCCGAACAGCCGGGTGATGCGCGTTTCCAGCATTGAGGGACTCCCTTCTATCAGCCTTAGGAGAGCTTGCTACCGGACCACCGCCAGCTTGCTCTTCATCTCTACCTTCTCCGGATGAAGGGCAGCATTGAGGACGTCGTCGACGTGGTCCGCCAGGACGAATTCTATCTCCTGTCTGACTTCGGGAGCAATCTCCTCCAAGTCCGGCTCGTTGTCGCGCGGCAGCACAATGCGTTTTATGCCGGCCCGGTGCGCCGCCAGCACCTTGTCCCGTATCCCGCCGACAGGCAGCACCTTGCCCCGCAGCGTTATCTCGCCCGTCATGGCGACCTCTTTGCGCACCGGCCGCCGCGTCAGCGCCGACACCAGCGCCGTCGCAATCGTCACGCCCGCCGACGGGCCGTCTTTGGGGACGGCGCCCGCGGGCACGTGGATGTGCATGTCGCAGTTGTCGAACGCTCCCGAATCGATCCCGAGTTCCCCGGCGCGGCTGCGCGCGTACGTCACCGCCGCCTGCGCCGACTCCTGCATCACGTCGCCGAGCTTGCCGGTGAGCGTCAGCCGTCCCTTGCCGGGCACGCAGGTTGCCTCCACGTAGAGGACGTCCCCGCCGAAGGCCGTCGCCGCCATCGCCGTCGCCACGCCGACCTCGTCCTCCTCCTGCGCGACCTCCCAGCGAAAGCGTCGCGGCCCCAGGAACTTCGGCAGGTTCTCCGGCGTCACCGTGATCGCGTCGACCGATCCGCGGACGACCTCGCGCGCGGCGCCGCGGCATATCGTGCCGATCTCGCGCTCCAGGTTGCGCACGCCCGCCTCCCGCGTATAGCTGCGAATGACCTCCAGCAGCGCCTCGTCGCTGATCGTCAGCAGGCCTGGCTGGAGGCCGTTCTCCACCATCTGCCGTGGCGCCAGGTAGCGCTTGGCTATCTCCAGCTTCTCGTGCTCGGTGTAGCCGGGCAGCTCGATGATCTCCATACGGTCGAGAAGCGGCGGCGGTATGGTGTCCATGATGTTGGCTGTCGTGATGAACATGACCTTCGAGAGGTCGAAGGCGATGTCGAGGTAGTTGTCGGTGAAAGTGTTGTTCTGCTCCGGGTCCAGCACCTCCAGCAGCGCCGACGCAGGGTCGCCGCGGAAGTCGACGCCCAGCTTGTCGACCTCGTCGAGCATGAACAGCGGATTGTTCGAGCCGACGCGCCGTATCTCCTGGATGATGCGCCCGGGCAACGCGCCGACGTATGTGCGGCGGTGCCCGCGTATCTCCGCCTCGTCGCGCATCCCGCCCAGAGACATGCGCACGAACTTGCGTCCCAGTGCCCGCGCTATCGACTGCCCGAGCGACGTCTTGCCGGTACCGGGCGGTCCCACAAAGCAGAGGATGGGCCCGCGGCTGTCCGCCTTCAGCTTGCGCACCGTCAGGAAGTCGAGGACCCGGCGCTTCACCTTGTCCAGGCCGTAGTGATCCGCGTTCAGTATCTCCTCCGCACGTGCGATGTCCAGGTTGTCCTCGGTGCCCTTGTCCCAGGGAAGGCTGACGAGCCATTCGAGGTAGTTCCGCGACACCTGGTACTCGGCGGCCGCCTGCGGCATGGAGCGCAGCCGCCCCAGCTCACGCTCCGCCTCCTTGCGCGCCTCCTCCGGCATATGCGCCTCTTCCATGCGCTTCTGCAGCTCATCTATCTCCGGCGTCAGCTCCGATTCGCCTAGCTCACGCTGGATCGCCTTGAGCTGCTCGCGCAGAATGTACTGCCGCTGACCCTGTTCCATCTCGCCGCGCACTTTGGACTGGATGTCCTGCTCCACCTGCAAGACCTCCAGCTCGCGCGTGAGGAAGCTGTTGACCAGACGCAGGCGGTCCTCGATGTTCGCCGCCTCCAGCACAGCCTGCCGCTCCTCAGGCTTCATGTTGACGTGGGCGGCCACGAAATCGGCGAGGGAACCGGCAGAGGCGATTGTCTCTGCGGCGGCGCCCAGCTCTTCGGGGAGCGACTCCGTCAGGCCGACGGCTTTCTGGAACTGGGAAAGGACGGTGCGGTAGAGCGCCTCCATCTCGATGCCCTGGTGGTCCGTCTCGCGGATGGTTTCGACGCGTACGCGCAGCGACGGCTTCTCCTGCTCCTTCGCCAGCAGGCGCACCCGCGCGACGCCCTGGATAATCGCCTGGACGGCGCCCGTGGGAGCTCGCGCCATGCGCAGCACGTTGGCTGCAGTGCCGACCGGGTAGAGCTCGTCTGTCGGCTGGCCGTCCGTCCCCGTCTTCTGCGCGAACAGCGCCAGCATCTTGCTCGGGCTGGCCGCCGCCTCGACTACCGCTTGCACTATGGCCTCGTCGGCGGACGCCAGAGGCACCATCAGGCCGGGGAAGAGGACTACCGCGCGGCTGGCGAGCGCCGGCAGCACGTCCGGCACTTTGAAGGCCTCTTCGGGCTTCTCAGTCTGCTCCCCAGGCCGCTCTGCGGTTTTGTCATCCATGGCAATCCCTCACGAAAATCCTCTGAGTGGCGCACCTTTTGAGAGGTCCTATCGACCCCCGGCCGCAAAGATTCGCCTCCTTACGCCCGGCCTTCAGGCTGGGGTGGAGTAAGAACCCCTCAAGAACGTCATTCAGTCTGCTTGCGCACGTTCACCCGCACTCGACGCGGGGTCTCGTGCAGCTTGGGCAGGACGATGCGCAGAAAACCTTCCGAGTAGGATACTTCGGCCGCGGCGGGGTCGACCTTCGCCGGCAAGAGCACGCTCCGCCCGAAGGGCCCGTAGCATATCTCCATCTGTGTGTGCCGCTGGTTAGGGTGAGCATCCCGGTCTACCTTCTCGCCGTGGAACGCGAGCCGGTCTCCCGCAATCTCGATCTCGACCTCCTGCTCCTCGATGCCGGCTATCTCAGCCACAACCACCACTTCGTTCGCCGTCTCATAGACGTCGGTTGGCGGCGCCAGCATGGGGCTGCAGAAGCGGGTGCGGCCCGAGGGTGCGCCCGAAAGCCGCCGCCACATCTGGTCCATCTGCTCGTGCAGTCGCTCGAACTCTGAGAATGCGCTTCGTCTGCGGATCATGGCCCATCTCCTGATTCCATCGACCGGGTGGGCAACGCATGCGCCCCCAAGTTCAGAATAGTCTGGCGCCGGAGGAATTACAAGCTCACGCGGGGAAGAGGACCGCCGCCCCGGGGCGACTCAACAACTATGACTGCTTCTT
>JBGQNJ010000001.1:0-15638 GCA_041501065.1 Dehalococcoidia bacterium | reverse complement strand
GGATCGATGCCGCTGTTCCCGTCCCCCAGGATAGCCATCATGGAGCTATTCGGCGTGCTCGGCGCGCCTTCGCGCACGGTGGAGAACATCCGGCTTCTCCAGTCCCTGCGCGAGAACGATACGGTACGCTCGGTCGTCATCGACATCGACTCACCGGGCGGGACCGTGGCCGCCTCCGACTACCTCCACCGCTCAGTGCGCAAGCTCGCCGCGAAGAAGCCCGTCATCGCCTTCATCCGCGGCACCGGCGCTTCGGGCGGCTACATGGTGAGCTGCGCCGCGACCAGGATCGTCGCTCTGCCGACGGCGATGGTCGGCTCTATCGGCGTCATCTCCGTCCGGCCGCTCGTGTACGAGCTGCTGGACAAGGTCGGCGTCAAGGTGTCGGTGACCAAGTCCGGTCGCCTGAAGGACATGTGGTCCGCCTTCCGCGAGCCGACGGAGGAAGAGAAGCAGAGGGAGCAGGCGCTTCTGGACGAGTTCTACGAGACCTTTATCCGGATCGTGGCCGAGGGCCGCAAGCTGCCGCCGGACGACGTCCGCGCATTGGCGACGGGCGAAGTCTTCACTGCCGTCCGAGCGAAGGAGATGAACCTCTTAGATGTGCTGGGCGATCTCGATACCGCCATCGACATGGCCGCTGAGCTGGGCAAGACGCCGCGCAAGGTCCGCTACGTCAGACCGAAACGCAACATCCGGTCGTTGCTGATGTCGCGGCTGGCGTCGGCGCTCGTCGAGGAAGTGAGCGTCAAGCTCGAGCAATCACTTCGACCGCGTATCGACTATCGCAGAGGCCCCTAGTCCCCGAACTGTAACAATTCCTCAACACTTTTCTAACCGGACTTCGCCAATAATTTAAGGTATCGTCGAGGAAGATCTATGTAGGCGCGTTGCGCGCCGCTTACTCCAAAGGAGGCTAGATACATGTTCAACCGGATTCGTGCCAGCCGTTTCCTCGCGGGACTGGTCATCGTGGCGCTCGTCGCCCTGTTCGCCTCGACGATGGTCGCTTGCAGCTCCGACAAGTCCAGCGCCGAGCAGAGCACGTCGCCGACGGCGCAGTCCCAGTCGACGCCGTCGACCACCACAAAGGACGAGGGCTCGGTGCCCGATCTCTACGATAGCGTTCGCCCGTCCGTCGTGCGTGTCACCAGCATTAGCACTACCCGCACGTCCTTTGGCACGCAGCAGAGCGAAGGCCTGGGCTCCGGCATCATCCTCGACACTGACGGGAACATACTGACCAACTACCACGTCGTGCAGAGCGCCAAAGAGCTGGAAGTCACGCTCGGCGACGGGTCGAGCGCCAGCGCGCAGGTGGTCGGCACCGACCCGGCGGGTGACCTGGCGGTCATCAAGGCCGGCTTCGCATCCGACATCACCCTCTCGCCCGCCACCCTCGGCGACTCCGACCAGATCCGCGTCGGCGAGTCGGTCATCGCCATCGGCAATCCGTTCGGCCTCGACGGGACGGTGACGGAGGGCATCATCAGCGGCATGGACCGCACGCTCGCCGAGCAGCAGAACCGCCCGCTGCGCGAGCTCATCCAGACCGACTCCGCGATCAACCCGGGCAACTCCGGCGGGCCGCTCGTCAACTTCAACGGCGAGGTCATCGGCATCAACACCGCCATCGAGAACCCCTCCGGCGCGGACGTCTTCTCCGGCATCGGCTATGCCATCCCCATCAACGCGGCAAAGCAGGAGCTGTCGCAGTTGCTGGCCGGCAAGACTATCGTGCATGCGCGGCTGGGTGTCTCCGGCCAGACGATTACGCCCAACCTGGCCAAGGAGTTGAGCCTGACTGTGAACGAGGGCGTGTACGTCGTGCAGGTTGACGCCAGCGGGCCGGCCGGCAGTGCGGGTGTGCACGGAGCGGAGAGCGTGGGGCAGACCGCTCTGGCGGTTCCCCCGGGCGGCGACGTGATCACGGGCGTCGATAGCCAGACGACGTCGACGTTCGACGACCTGGCGACTTACGTCGACACCAAGCAGCCCGGCGACAAGGTCACGCTGCACGTTATCCGGGACGGCAACAAGATGGACATCGACGTGACGCTGGGGGAGTGGCCCACGTCCTAGCGAAGGATTCAAATCACGGCGTATGGCGAGGCGGCGGACGCGCGTCCGCCGCCGCTCTATGTCTTTCGATAGTCTCGCTCTGTTCAGCGCCCTTCCTAGTAGTCGATCCCCGGGACCGCCGGCAGGTCGCGCTGGAAGGGATGCTTCACCTCTCGCATCTCCGTCACGAGGTCGGCGAACTCGATGAGCCCGCGCGGCGCCTTTCTTCCGGTGATGACGACGTGGACGCCCTCCGGGCGGCTGCGCAGAACTTCGAGCACCTCGTCCAGCGCCAGCCAGTCGAACGCGAGCGGGTAGGTTAGCTCGTCCAGTATGACGACGTCGTAGGCGCCGGACGCGATCTCCCGGCGCGCTCGCCGCCAGCCGAGCTGGGCCATCGCCTTGTCCTTTTCGATGTCGTCGGAGAGCCACGTGAAGCCGCGGCCGACGGCGGCGAACTCCACGCCGAGCTTCTTGGCCGCCTGCTGCTCCCCGTAGTCGCCACCGACCGCCTTCATGAAGGAAAGCATAAGGACGCGCAGCCCTCGTCCGCGGGCGCGTACCAGTATGCCGAGGGCGGCTGTCGTCTTGCCTTTGCCGTCGCCGGTGTAGACGATGACCAGCGACTTCTTATCCGCGCCGTTCTTCTCGACCATACGCTTCCTCTCGCTGACGCTGCCGCGATTCTAGCAGGCGACGGCCGGTGTGGCGAGCAACGGGCATTTTTTAGGCGTCTGGGGTTGCAGTATCGGGGGGAAGACTATATCCTTATTGGTTGACGTGGCGCTTCTGCCTCTGCTATACTTAGCGTGGTTGCAGATAGGCAGAAGACCCCCTTTGTCACCAAATTCCCCACAAAAAGGATCAATGGTAGCTTCCGTCCTTTGACCACAAGAGACTGCGGACTGTAACGGCTCTTGAGGAGAAGACCAATATGACAATCTCCAGGGAAATAGTCCGTGCGGGCGATCGTGCGCCCCGCGTCGAGAAATCCTACGCCCGCATCGCCCACGTACTGGACATGCCCAACCTCATTCAGGTGCAGTTGGACTCGTTCCGCTGGTTCCAGGAGGAGGGCCTGCGGGAGCTGCTCGACGAAATATCGCCTGTCCAGGACTTCACGGGCACCCGCATGGAGCTTCGCTTCGGCGACTACGAGTTCGGCGAGCCGAAGTACTCCGAGCTGGAGTGCCGCGAGCGGGACGTCACCTTCGCCGCGCCGCTGCGCGTCTGGGTCTCCCTCACCGTCAAGGAGACCGGCGAGGTGAAAGAGCAGCTCCTATTCATGGGCGACTTTCCCCTGATGACCGATCAAGGCACCTTCATCATCAACGGCGCCGAGCGCGTCGTCGTGTCGCAGCTCGTGCGGTCGCCGGGCGTCTATTTCACGCTCGAAAGCGACACCAGCAGCGGCCGCGACCTCTGCGCAGCCAAGCTGATCCCCAACCGGGGCGCCTGGCTGGAGTTCGAGGTCAGCAACAAGGACATCATCTCCGTCAAGGTCGACCGCAAGCGCAAGATACCGATTACCACGCTCCTGCGCGCCATCTCCACCAAAGACGGCGTCACCGATGACACGCAGCTCGGCCTCGATGAGCAGGTCCTCGCCATCTTCAAAGACATCGACGTCAACCCGGACCACCATTACATCCAGTCGACGCTGGAACGCGAGTCGTCCAGCAACAAGCAGGAAGCCCTCATGGACTTCTACCGCCGTCTTCGCCCGGGCGACCCGCCCACGCTGGAGAACGCGCGCGGCCTGGTGAACTCACTCTTCTTCAACCCGCGTCGTTACGACCTGGGGCGTGTCGGCCGCTACAAGGTCGACAAGCGATTGAGCCTCGACGTGCCGCAGGCGACCCGCACGCTCACGCCCGAGGACCTGCGGGCGATCGTCGCTGAGATGATCCGCATGACCAACGGCCAGGGTCAGTCCGACGATATCGACCACCTGGGCAACCGGCGTGTCCGTGCCGTCGGCGAGCTGATCCAGAACCAGTTCCGCATCGGCCTCCTGCGGATGGAGCGCGTCGTCCGCGAGCGCATGACGATCACGGACCCCGACCAGGCGACGCCGAGCGCCCTCATCAACATCCGGCCCGTCGTGGCCGCCATGAAGGAGTTCTTCGGCGGGTCGCAGCTCTCGCAGTTCATGGACCAGACGAACCCGCTGGCGGAGCTCACGCACAAGCGGCGTCTCTCCGCTCTCGGCCCGGGCGGTCTATCTCGGGACCGCGCCGGCTTCGACGTGCGCGACGTCCATCACAGCCACTACGGCCGCATCTGTCCGATCGAGACGCCGGAAGGCCCGAACATCGGTCTCATCGGCAGCCTGGCGACTTATTCGGTCATCAACCAGTTCGGCTTCATCGAGACCCCCTACAGGAAGGTGGTCAGAGAGATGCCGGCAGACTCGCGGGAGCTCGTCGGCAAGACGGTCCGCGAGCCGCCGACCGCCAAGAAGGGCAAGCCGCTGGCCGAGAAGGGCGAAAGCGTGACCCCAGCGCTGGCGAAGAAACTGGCCGCGTTGGCGCCGGAGAAAGTCGCCATCCGGCCCTTCGTCTCGAATGAGATCGTCTATCTGTCCGCCGACGAAGAGGAGAAGTACGTCGTCGCCCAGGCGAACGCCATCCTCGACGAGGAGAACCACTTCGTCGAAGAGAAGGTGGAGGTCCGCATCGGCGACCGCTTCCACATGGAGCTCCCCGAGCACGTCGACTTCATGGACGTCTCGCCGAAGCAGATCCTGAGCGTCGCTACGTCCCTGATACCGTTCCTCGAACACGACGACGCGCCGCGCGCCCTCATGGGCTCCAACATGCAGCGCCAGGCCGTGCCCCTGATCTGCCCCGAAGCGCCCCTGGTGGCGACAGGCATGGAGGCCCAGGCGGCGCAGGACTCCGGACAGGTGATCTGCGCCCAGGGCGACGGTGAGGTTTTGAACGTCACCGCGCGCGAGATCCGCGTCCGCTACGACTCCGGCGAGGAGAAGGCCTACCCGCTGATCAAGTTCGTGCGCTCCAACCAGGGCACGTGCATCAGCCAGCGGCCGATAGTCGGGAAGGGACAGCGCGTCGTGAACGGGCAGCCTCTCGCGGACAGCTCATCGACGGACGGCGGCGAGTTGGCGCTCGGCCAGAGTGTGCTCTGCGCCTTCATGAGCTGGGAGGGCTACAACTTCGAGGACGCCATCGTCATATGCAAGCGTGTGGTGGAGGACGACAAGTTCACCTCCATCCACATCGAAAAGCATGAGACCGAGGCCCGCGATACCAAGCTGGGCCCGGAGGAGATAACACGCGACATACCGAACGTCGGTGAGGAGAGCCTGCGCAACCTCGACGAAGAGGGGATCATCTCCGTCGGCGCTGAGGTCGACCCCGGCGACATCCTCGTCGGCAAGATCACGCCCAAGGGCGAGACGGAGCTGACGGCGGAGGAGAAGCTGCTCCGCGCCATCTTCGGCGACAAGGCGCGCGACGTGAAAGACACGTCGCTGCGGGTGCCGCACGGCGAGAAGGGCAAAGTCATCGACGTCAGGGTCTTCTCCCGCGACGACCATGACGAGCTGCCGGCCGGCGTGAGCCGCCTCGTCCGCGTGGCCATCGCCCAGCGGCGTAAGATCATGGAAGGCGATAAGATGGCCGGCCGCCACGGCAACAAGGGCGTAATCGCGCGCATCCTGCCCGTCGAAGACATGCCCTACCTGGCCGACGGCACTCCCATCGACATCATCCTCAACCCGGTCGGCGTGCCCAGCCGTATGAACGTCGGGCAGGTGCTGGAGACGCACCTCGGCTGGGCGGCGGAGACCCTCGGCTTCCGCGCCGTCTCGCCGGTATTCGACGGCGCCGACGACAAGAGGATCGAGGACGCCCTCGGCCGGAGCTGGCTCGCCTTGCAGGCGGACGCGCTCCGAGCCGAGTCGGAGTCGAACGGGCACGACGGCGGCAAGCCCTACGGCACGAAGGTCGACATCGAGAAGCTGGAGCCGTGGCTGGAGCAGCGCGGCTACGTCGCCCGCGACGTCATGGACGACGGGAACATTGGCGCCGCCAAGCGCGCCTGCCTGGAGCTCTGGCTCGAGGAGGCGGGCGAGAAGAAAGTCCGCGGCCTGCCGCTGGAGACGCTGACGCAGAGGGCGGAGCAGGTTCTCCGCACTAAGGGCATCGCGCCGCCGATATTCGGAATGCAAACGCTTTACGACGGCCGCACGGGCGAGCCGTTCAACCAGCCGGTGACCGTCGGCTACATCTACATGATGAAGCTCGTCCACCTGGTCGAGGACAAGATCCACGCCCGGTCCACCGGCCCCTACTCCCTGATCACACAGCAGCCGCTGGGCGGCAAGGCGCAGTTCGGTGGCCAGCGCTTCGGAGAGATGGAGGTGTGGGCGCTCGAAGCCTACGGCGCGGCGCACATCCTGCAAGAGATGCTGACGGTGAAAAGCGACGACGTCGTCGGCCGCGTGAAGACCTACGAATCGATTGTCAAGGGAGAGAACGTGCTGGAGCCCGGCGTGCCGGAGTCCTTCAAGGTGCTTGTGAAGGAGCTCCAGAGCCTGGGCTTGGCCGTAGAAGTACTGAATGAGGATGAAGAACGGGTAACCTTCGTCGAGGAGTCAACCGAGGTGCCGGAATTGGGCATCAACCTCCAGGGGTTCGAAGGGGAGGATTTGCTAAGTGCTGGAAGTTAACGATTTCAATGCCGTACGAATTGCCCTCGCGTCGCCGGAGCAGATCCGGTCCTGGTCGTATGGGGAGGTGCTGAAGCCGGAGACAATCAACTACCGGACGCTAAAGCCTGAGAAAGACGGCCTCTTCTGCGAGAAGATCTTTGGCCCTACCAAGGACTTCGAGTGCTACTGCGGCAAGTACAAGCGCGTACGATACAAGGGAATCATCTGTGACAAGTGCGGCGTCGAAGTCGCGCGGAGCAAGGTGCGCCGCGAGCGCATGGGGCACATTGAGCTGGCATCGCCGGTGAGCCACATCTGGTTTGTCAAGGGCACGCCCAGCCGCCTCGGCCTTCTTCTCGACATCTCGCCGCGAAGCCTGGAGCGCGTCCTCTACTTCGCGCAGCACATCATCACCTTCGTCGACGAAGCCGCAAAGGAGCGCGCTGTCGAGCGTCTCCACGAGGACATGGAACGCGAGTCGCTGGAGCGCGAGAAGCCGTATGTCGAGCACATCACCGAAATCGAGCTGGCGCGCGACGAAGCGATCGCCAAACTGGAGGCGGACCGCGACGAGGCGCTACTTGCCCTCGAAGAGGACTTCCCCACGCAGGTCGACGCCATAATGAAACAGGCCTCCGACCTGGAGAAGTACGCGAGCGGCCGCATCGGCAAGGCTGCCACTAAGGACGTCAAGTTCGGCGACCAGCGGATTATCGCCAAGGGCGAGGCCGTCAAGGCGGAAGCCCTGGAAACCTTGAATACGCTCGCGGGTGAGCGCGTCGCTGCGCTGGAGAACGAAGTCGCGGAAAAGCGGGCGGACATCGAGTTGAAGGCGGAGGCCGCGGTCCAGGAGAAGCAGATGGCCGCCGCCACGGAGACGGAGCCGCTGCGCAAGAAGATGCAGGAGGAGCGGGAGGCTGCCGCCACCTCTCTTCGCGAGAAAATGGTGGACCTGGAGGACATCAAGGACCCCATCACCCATGACCATATCACCCTGCTCACCGACGCGAAGTACCGCGAGCTCCAGGACAAGGTCGGCGACGTCTTCACTGCCGGCATGGGCGCGGAGGCCGTCTACACGATGCTCCAGCGCCTGGACCTGGACAAGCTCGCCGAGCGGATGCAGACGGAGACGCAGTCCAGCAGCGGCCAGCGACGCAAGAAGGCCGTAAAGCGGCTGCGCGTCGTCGAGTCGCTGCGCAAGAGCGGCAACAAGCCGGAGTGGATGGTCTTCACCGTCCTGCCCGTGCTGCCGCCCGATTTGCGCCCCATGGTCCAGCTCGACGGCGGACGCTTTGCGACGAGCGACCTCAACGACCTCTACCGTCGCGTCATCAACCGCAATAACCGGTTGAAGCGGCTGCTCGACCTGGGCGCGCCGGAGATCATCATCCGCAATGAGAAGCGCATGCTCCAGGAGGCCGTCGACTCACTGATCGACAACGGCCGCCGCGGACGCGCCGTGTCCGGCCAGGGGAACCACAAGCTGAAGTCATTGTCGGACATGCTCAAGGGCAAGCAGGGGCGTTTCCGCCAGAACCTGCTCGGGAAGCGTGTGGACTACTCAGGCCGCTCCGTCATCGTCGTCGGCCCGAACCTGAAGCTGCACCAGTGCGGCCTGCCGAAGAGAATGGCGCTGGAGCTGTTCAAGCCGTTCATCATGCACAGCCTGGTCGCCAAAGGCATGGCGCACAACATCAAGAGCGCCAAGCGCATCGTCGAGCGCGGGCGGCCCGAGGTGTGGGACGTGCTGGACGAGGTTATCAAGGGCCGGCCGATCCTCCTGAACCGCGCCCCGACACTCCACCGTCTGGGCATCCAGGCCTTCGAGCCCGTACTCGTCGACGGAAGCGCTATCCAGATTCACCCTCTAGTGTGCGCCGCCTTCAACGCCGACTTCGACGGCGACCAAATGGCGGTCCACGTGCCGCTGTCGCGGGAGGCCGTGGCGGAGGCAAGGCAGGTCATGCTTTCCACGCACAACCTCCTTCTCCCCAGCAGCGGCGAACCGACGGTCGCGCCCACGCTGGACATCGTGCTCGGCTGCTTCTACATGACGATGATCAAGCCGGGAAGCCGCGGCGAGTACCGCGAAGGCATCCCGTCGCAAGGTGTCTACGGCAGCTTTGAGCAGGCCAAGCTGGCCTACGAGCTGAACCTGTTCGACATCCAGGCGCGGATCAAGGTGCGCGACCCGCGCACTGAAGGCGAGTTCGTGGAGACGAACGTGGGCCGCATCATCTTCGACGAGGTGCTGCCACCCGAGCTGCCGTTCCACAACGAGGTTATGGACCGCAAGGGCCTGAAATCGCTGGTCGCGGAGTGCCACCAGCGGCTGGGCAGCGAAGGCACGGCCGAGGTCGTCGACAGCATCAAGCACGTGGGCTTCACGTTCTGCACCCGGTCGGGCGCAACCATCGCCATTAACGACATCAAGACGCCGGTCGAGAAGGCGAAACTGCTGGAGGAGGCCGACGCGCGCATCGCCGAGATAGACGACCAGTACGCAATGGGTCTCATCACCGAGCAGGAGCGCTACAACGCCTCAGTGGCGATCTGGAACGAGACCACAGACAAGGTGCAGGCGGCGATCCAGAACAGCCTGGACCGCTACGGCTCCGTGTACCTGATGGCATCGAGTGGCGCCAAGGGTAACATCACCCAGATCCGCCAGATGGCCGGCATGCGCGGCCTGATGAGCGACCCCTCCGGTCGTATCATCGACCTGCCGATCCGCAGCAGCTTCCGTGAGGGGCTCAGCGTGCTGGAGTACTTCATCTCCACGCACGGCGCCCGCAAGGGCCTGGCCGACACGGCGCTGCGTACCGCAGACAGCGGCTACCTCACGCGGCGCCTGATCGACGTCGCGCAGGACGTCATCGTCCTAGTAGACGACTGCGGCGCGCAAAGCGGCGTCTGGCTGTCGGAGCCCACTGACAAGGGCGTCCTGGAGCCTCTGCGCGAGAGGATACTCGGTCGCAGGGCTGCTTCTGATGTCGCCGATCCGGGGACCGGCGAGGTCCTCGTCGAGCGCGACCAGGAGATCGACGAAGAGAAGGCGAGGCAGATAGAAGCCGCCGGCATCGCGCGGGTGCACGTGCGCTCGCCCCTGACTTGCCAGGCGCGTCGTGGCATCTGCCAGCTCTGCTACGGCCGTAACCTGGCCCGCGGCACCCTTGTCGCGCTGAACGAGGCGGTTGGCATCGTCGCTGCCCAGAGCATCGGTGAGCCCGGCACGCAGCTCACGATGAGGACGTTCCACACTGGAGGCGTCGCCGGCCTCGACATCACGAGCGGTTTGCCGCGTGTGGAGGAGCTGTTTGAGGCGCGAATCCCGAAAGCTCACGCCATCATCTCCGAGATCGACGGCATCGCCAACGTAGTCCAGGACGGTGAGTCTCGCTGGATCAAGGTCACGAGCTCGGAGTTTTACAGCGACCACTACGAGCTGCCGAAGGGTGCCAAGCTCCTCGTCGAGAACGGCGACTGGGTCGACCAGGGTGCCGTCCTCGCGCGGGCAGAGGTGAAAGAGCCCAAGGCAAAGAAACCGAGCAAGTCGGCCAAGGCCAAGGCTGCTGAAGAGGCCGTGGAGGCCGTAGAAGAAGAGATTGAAGAGATCGAGACTGCCGTCGTGCCCGAGGTTGTGGCGCGGATCGCCGGCCAGGTCAACATCGAGAAGCGCAATCGCCTCTCCCTGGTGTACGAAGAGAAAGAGGAGCGCGAGTACCCCGTGGCGGCCATGGCACGCATCCTCGTCGATAACGACGAGCCTGTGCAGGCCGGCCAGAAGCTCACGGACGGCTCGCTGAACCCACAGGACGTGCTGCGCATCATCGGGCCGGAGGCGGTACAGACCTACCTTGTCGAAGAGGTGCAGAAGGTCTACCGCTCTCAAGGCGTGAACATCAACGATAAGCACATCGAGGTCATCATCCGCCAGATGCTGCGCAAGGTGAGGGTGGACACCCCCGGCGATACCGGCTTCCTGCCCGGCGAGCTCGTCGACCGCTTCCGCTACGAGGAGGCGAACGCCAAGGTCCTGGCGGAGGGTGGCGAGCCGGCGACGGCCGTCCCCATCCTCCTCGGCGTCACGAAGGCTTCGCTGAGCACGGAGAGCTTCCTCGCCGCAGCCTCCTTCCAGGAGACGACGCGCGTCCTCACCGAGGCAGCGATCAGCGGCATGACCGACAGGCTGCTCGGACTGAAAGAGAACGTTATCATCGGCAAGCTCATACCCGCCCGCGCCACGATCGATCTGCCGCCGGAGCCGGTCAGGCAGTTCTTCCTGCCGGGCGTGGATCGTCCCGAAGGGATGCCGCCTGAGCTGGCGATAGCGATGGGCGAGGGGTACGAGGAAGAGGAGACGCGCGAGATCGATCTGGAAGCGTTGATGTCGGAGCCGTCAGAGCCCGGCATGGCTGTGCCAGTCGCCGAAGACGAGGCGCCGCGGCCACCGGACATCCCGCAGACGTACTTCGCCGAGCCCGACGAAGACGAAGAGGACGAAGAGGACGAAGAGGTGGAGGATGTCAAAGACCTGAAGGAAGCGGAGCCCGAAGAACCGGAGCCGGAGCCCGGGCAAGAAGAAGAATAACAGAGCTATCGCTCTAGAGATGAGAGAGCCCCAATCAATGGGGCTCTCTCATTTGGCGGGGAAATAAGCCTCGCGCAGGCCCGGGCGGGCGAGCCGCGCGAGGACGTCCTAACCAGTAATCAGCGCCGTCGAGACGCTACCGTCTTCTTCGCCTTCCTGACCATCGCCACTCTGGCCAGCCGCTCGGCCCGTCGACTCATCTCAACAGCCCGCGCTCTCAAGTAGTACTCAGCCGCAGCTTCCAACATCTCCCATCTTCTCCTTCGCCGCCGACAGCGCCAGCCGGCAGCGAGTTCACGTTGCCCGCCTGCTCCTGCGCTCCTCCGGCGCCAGGACGTTGAGCCGGAGCAGGCTGAATATCTCGTCGGTATCGACCGTTGGGTCGATTGCCTTGTGAAGTTGCAGCCCCCGGTACAGCGCCATCAGCAGGTTCGCCATCGCCACCGGGTTCGCCTCCAGGCGCATCGTCCCCTGCTCGATGGCGAGGCGGCAGACCTCGGTGAGAGCCTGCCGGAGCATCGCCCGCTGCTCTCGCACGCGCGCCTGGTGCCGCGGGTTTCGCAGCGTCTCCGGCCAGATCTCGATGTCCAGGCGTGCCCAGTGCTCGAAGTCCGGCCGCAGGAACTGCCCCCAGAACCGATCGCCCAGGATGGTCAAGGCCTCGGCGGCCTCCGACGTCTGGGACTTCGCCTCATCGATGAATTGCATCTCCTGCTGCGTGCGCCGCTCCGCGACCGCGTCGATGAGGTCGTCTTTGCTGTCAAAGTAGCGGTACACGGCGCCGGGACTGAGTTGGGACTCCTCGCAGATGTCGTGCATCGTCGCCTGGTGGAGTCCCCTGCGGATGAAGCACGTCTCCGCCGCGTCTAGGATTTCCGCTCTGCGGGCCTCCAGGTGGGCCGTGCTCATCTTCGGCATGGTCGTCCTTCTCCGTGTCAGCCGGCTGGCGGGGTTGCCGGCTAACAAGCGTTCGCTTTTAAAAACGAGCGTTCACTCGCCCAAAATAGGATGACGCCGGTTAATTGTCAATACCTTGGGCTGAGAGAAAATGCCCCTCGGCTCTAGAGGCGCTTGGCCGAGGCGATCTGCGCCAGCTTCTGCGCGCACGCCTGCGAGTACGCCTGCAATCCGCAGACGGCGCAATCGCCCTGACGGCAATCGGGCGTTGTCTCGCCGGCGAGGGCCTTGCGCCACTCGCCGCGCAGGAACGCCTCGCTGACGCCGGTGTCGATGTGCGACCACGGCAGAGTCTCGAACTCGCCGCGCTCGCGGCAGGCGTAGAACGAGGCGTCCAGCCCCGCCTCCGACAGCGCCGTCTCCCACGCCGTGCAGTCGAGAAGCTCGTTCCAAGCATCGAAACGCGCGCCGAGCTGCCAGGCGCGGTGGATGACCTTGCCCAGCCGCCGGTCACCGCGCGACAGCATCGCCTCCAGCAGGCTCTGGCGCGTGTCGTTCCAGGAGAAGGCGATGCCCAGCCGCTTCAGGCCGCGTCGCAGGTAGTCGTGGCGTTCGTCGATCGCCTCCGCCGCCGTCTGCCCGACCCACTGGAACGGCGTGTGCGCCTTGGGGACGAATATGGACGTGCTGACCTTCACCTGGGCACGGCCGCCGTGCCTCTGCCGGCCCGCCTCTTTCACGGCGGCTGCCAGGTCGACGATTCCCTGCATGTCCTCCAGCGTCTCCGTCGGCAGCCCGACCATGAAGTACAGCTTGACGTTCGTCCAGCCGTGGGCGAAGGCCGTCTCCGCCGCCGCCAGGAGGTCGTCGTCGGTCGTGGGCTTGTTGATGACGTCGCGCAGCCGCTGGCTTCCCGCCTCCGGGGCGAAGGTGATATTGCGCCGGCCGGGGCCCGACGCTGCTGCGGCCAGTCGCACGGAGAAGCTGTCGACGCGCAGACTCGGCAAGGCGATGGCCAGCCGTTCGCCGAACTCCCGCCGCAGGCCCTCCACCATCGGGCCGATCTCCGAGTGGTCCGCCGTGCTCAGCGAGAGCAGGGACAGCTCGTCGTAGCCGGTGGCGGCGAGAATCGGCCGCGACGCCTCCAGCACCTCGGCGGCGGACCTCTCCCGTCGCGGGCGGTAGACGATGCCCGCCTGACAGAAGCGACAGCCGCGGACGCAGCCCCGCTGCACCTCGACGGCGGCGCGGTCGTGCACGGTCTGTGTGAAGGGAACGATGGGTCGCAGCGGCGATGGCGTCAGGCGCTCGATGAAGCGACGCCGCACGCGCGCCGGGGCGCCGTCGAGCGGCTGGACCTGGCGCACGGTGCCGTCGTCGTGGTATTCGACGCTGTACAGGCTCGGGACGTAGACGCCGCCGATTGCCGACAGATCTCGGAGGAGGTCGAGGCGGTCCGTCTTTCCGATCGATCTGGCGCGTCGCAGGACATCGACGATCTCCAGCGCGACCTCCTCGCCGTCGCCCAGCGCGAAGGCGTCGACGAATTCGGCGAGCGGCTCCGCGTTTAGGGCGGCCGTCCCGCCGGCGATAATCAGCGGCTGGGCATTGGTGCGCTCCGCCGCTAGCAGGGGCAGGCCCGCCAGGTCGAGCATGTTGAGCACGTTCGTGTACGTCAGCTCATACCCGAGCGAGAAGCCGATAACGTCGAACTCGGCGAGGGGATGCCGCGTCTCCAGGCTGAACAGCGGCAGGCCGGCGGCCCGCAGCTCCTTTTCCATGTCCGGCCAGGGCGCGTACACCCGCTCCGCGAGGACGTCCGGCTGCCCGTTAAGGATGTCGTAGAGGATGGCGAGTCCCAGGTTGGACGTGCCGATGTCGTAGGCGTCGGGGTAGGCCAGCACCACGCGCAGGGGCGTGCTCTCCCAGTCCTTGACGACGACGTTCCACTCGCCGCCGGCGTAACGGGCGGGCCGTGTCACTTTGCGCAGGATGGAGTCGATGTCCGGCACAGGGGATGGCCTCCGACAGAAGTAGACGTAAACATAATAACCTCAGCGCGCCGGCGCCCGCAATTTGGAGCGCGGCGTAGCCGTTGCGGGCTTGACTTGCCAAGCGGGCGAACAGTAGGCTCGAAGCGATCAAGTCGGACGCCTTATGGAAGAGCATGACGCAGTCTCCCGACGAGCCGGCCCTGAGTGAGCCAGCGCTTGTTCTTGCTGAGGAGAGAAAACGACTCCTCTGGCGGGCCGACTTCGCGCTCCTGGCCCTCTCGGTCCTGCTGGTCACCGCCTTCGCCTTCGCTTTCTTCTACTTCGACGTCAACTTCGCCCAGCTACGGACCTACGGCTATGTCGGCGTCTTCGCGATCAGCGTCATCGGGTCGGCGTCCATCTTCATGCCCACGCCTAGCATCGCCGCCGTGTTCGGCAGCGGCGCCATCCTGCATCCCGTCCTTGGCATCCCGGCGCCCATCATCGTCGGCCTCGTCGCCGGGCTGGGCGAAGCGCTGGGCGAGTTCACTGGGTACGCGGCCGGCTACGGCGGCAGCGCCGTCATCCGCGAGCGCGCCTTCTACCGGACGATGCAGCAGTGGATGCACAAGAACGGCTCCGTCATCATGTTCGTCTTCTCGGCGATACCCAACCCTGTATTCGACGTCGCGGGGACGATTGCCGGGGCGGTCAAGATGCCGCTCTGGAAGTTCTTCGTCTCCGTCTGGCTGGGGAAGACGCTGAAGGACATCATCATCGCGGCGACGGGCCTCGCCGGCCTGACCCTCATCCAGCACATCTTCGAATAGGAAATAAAGCTCACCTTTACAGGCACCCTGCCGGCGGCTATAATTTGTGCCATAAAGAAGTTTCTTGAGTGGGTTGGATCGCCGTGCCTTCAAGCTTCGTTGAGGCCGAAAAGGCTGCTTTTCTAGTGAGGGGCGTACGGACGTACGCTCTTTTTGTTTCGATCGAAAGGAGCGATCTGTATGAAGGGACTCTTAGCCCGTGGCGTGGGAGCTCTTCTCCTCGTCGCCGGCGGCTTCTGGCTGGGCCGCGTGGTGACGTCGGAGAAGACCAGTCCAACGGAATTGGCGCTCTCGCTGGCGCTACTGATACTGGGGGCGGCTCTGGCGGCAGGTATTATCCCGATTATCTTCTCGCGGCCCGTGAAACGAGCGCAGCGACGGCTGAGGCGGCTCTCGCTGCTCCAGATTGGGTTGGGGGGTGTGGGCCTGACCGCAGGTCTCATCGTATCCGTCCTGCTGGTCCCTGCCCTCTCGCGCTTACCGGAGCCTGCTGATTGGATTGCCCCGCTCGTCGCCGCAGTCGTTGCCGGCGGAATCGGCGTGATGCTGCTCGCCGGCCGTGCGGGCGAGGTGTCTGCCCTGTTCGGCGGCCGTTTCGCCCCTGT